>JAYWEN010000346.1:0-2717 GCA_043779245.1 Elusimicrobiota bacterium
TGATATCAACTCCATCCAGATAAAGCCAGGTCGCGCCCGTCCTACGAATCGCTTTAAAATCTCCGTCCGTAATGCCTGCCGCCTTTCGGGCCGCGTTGAATTCCTTTTGAAAATTCGTGAAATCTAAAACGGTTCCGCCCATCGCCTCGGACAAAATCTGTTTCGTAACACTGTTGATGATGACAAGATACGGCTTCTTCGTTTTAGCCTGAAAGCCTCGCACCACTCCTGAATATTGATTCACCTGATCGGGTCTTAGTCTCTCCAAATCTTTCTTTCGCAAAAGACTATTGATCGCGAAAAGATAAATGTTTCGGCCCCGATCAGTGGCATGAGACAACAAAGCGTCGAATTCTTCAGGTGTATAAACCTTCGTATCGATATTGTCGGTCGTGCTGCCTTCATCCTTCACAAGCGTCCCTGGGTTATGTTCCGGCAGCTTAACCTTCTTGATCTCATCCGTCTTTACCCACCAGGCGATTTTGCTAAAGAGGCTAGTTAAGATGGCATGCTTACGATCTATCGTTGTGGCTGAGTTTCCCAATTCCCGACAAGCTTCCCGAAAACGTTGGATATGATGCTTACCGATTTCATCGATAAACACTCCTTTGAAAACCTCAAGCGCCAAGGCATCATTCAGCACCTGTTTTACTTTGTCACGAGAGCCAAGCGTTTTGCCATGTCTCTCAACATATAGAGCGCAGGCTTCTGCAAAGGTCATCCGTTCAACTATCGGGGCTAGACTGAATGTCTTACGGAGAATTTGAAGGCGATACTCAAGCAGCTTTTCTTGGGCCACTTCCACAACTCCCTTTGATAAAGGACCGACGTATTCTATACCGACGTCGGTCACAATTTGAGGTTTTCAGGAGTGCGTAAGAGTAGTAATCTGTATGTGTGCCAGCAGCGAAGAAAGTCAAATCGCAATGGATGTGGATCAAAGCGCTGACGCCCGAGATGCAAGCGCAAGTCGAGCGGCGAATTTTGGCACATGCGGCCAAGATTCTTCCCGCGAAAGCTCATCAAATCCGCGTTCGATTCAAATCCACACAATCGGATTATTGTTATATCGACGCCGAGGAAGGGCAAGATCTTCCGTTGACGCATTTGTGTCGATTGGGGTGGCGAGGCAACCTCGAGAGCTGGGATCTGGCGTTTTACACGTATTCAAACGAGACGTATCAGCCATGCGTGTATGGAACGGGTGAGCCTTTGGGGACACCGGAAGAGGCGTTGGAGGTGGGGATCGTGTATTTGCGTTAGGCGGCCAGAAGGATGGTTTCTTTGTCGAAGGTTTGGAAGTTGAGGGTGAGCAGAGTGTCGAGATTTTGAGTGTGTTGTGTGGGGAGCGCGTTTAAGAAGCCGATGATGGCGCCTGAGAATGCGGCGAAGTCTGAGTAGTAGCGGTTGTACAAGCAGCCCGCCTTGGTGTACTTCCAGAGACGTTCAATCAGATTTAGATTTGGCGAATACGGTGGCAAGAACAAGAGCTCAATGCCCAAGAGAGCAGCCCATTCTTGGACAAGCGCACAGCGCTGATATTTGGCGTTGTCCAGGACGAGCGTGATCGGTCCGTCGAATCGTTCTTTTATTTTTCGCAAGAGCGTGCACACGCTGAGAGAATTGATGTAGGAATCATTGGTGACCGTGACGAGTTCATGCGTGATGGCATGAAGAGCGCCCAGGACATTGAAGCGTTGACGCCCCGAAGGCGCGCGTACAAACACGCGAACTTTGGACCAGACCCATCCCAGAAAGGGCGCCAGGACAAAGTGGGCGGCGTCGACGAAGAGAACCGTGCGCTTCCCTGCTTTGGCTTCTTCCAGACGAGGCTCCAGTTTTTCGAGTCGGAAGGCTTCTTGCTTATCGGGGTCGGCTTTGGCGGGAATGGATCCGGCTTTACGTCGTTTAAGGCCGGCACGTAAAAAGAATTCGCGGACTTGAGTCACCCCGCGGGAAACGCCGGTCAATTGAGCGATGAGAAATCCCGCTTCTTTGAGAGTGCGGGGCGGGTGGATGTGGAAATAGGATTCCAGGCTGTCGCGATGAAGATCGAGCGGACTTTCGGGTTTATAGAAATGGAGTTCTTTGAGGGCGGTGATTCCACCGCGCCGATATTCTTCGAAATAGGTGCGGACGGTGTTTTCGCAGACGCCGGCAAGGCGAGCGATTTGGTGATGCGGGATATTTTCGCTTTTCAACAACAGAACTTCCATTTTGTTTTGGACATGCGGGTGGGGATGATGAAACCGTTCGTACTGGATCACGGCAACGTCTTCGGCCGGAATCTGAAGATCAATCAATTGGCCGGTCACCTCCTCGGATAGAGTCTTCCGCCAACACCGGAAATACTTTACCGCTTCAGGAAGAAAAACTCAAATTGTGACCGACGTCGGTATAGATAAGGCGGGTTAATGGTCCCCGTCTTTAAATTCTTGTATCCAAAAGGCCACATCCTGATCCAGACATAGCCTTTTTCATCGATCCAGATTCCTCGGAGCTTCTTCATATTCAAGCGATTCTACCTCTTAGCCAATAGCTGGGCAATTTCTGAACGGCCTCGATGCGACCCAATTCCATCCAAGCATTGATCTCGGACACTGTGCATTTGATCCGACGATTGATCCGGTAGTATGGAATCCTGCGCTCCTGAATCCACTTCCTCAGCGTGTTAAGAGGAATCTGAGTCCGCATGTGAACGGACTTTAAGGTTTCCC
>JAYWEN010000347.1:0-4307 GCA_043779245.1 Elusimicrobiota bacterium
CTGACTCATCGAAATCAGATCTTTCTCCATCCATCTTTTTCGACATTAACCGGACATTTCTATCTGCCGATGAGCGGACATTACTATCTGCCGATGACAGCTAGGGTCAAAGTGCTTGACACTTCCGTCGTAGTGTGCGACCCTATGGATAGAACAGACACGCCCGCCTGTAAGGGCGAAGGTGGCCGGAGCCGTTCCCGTCTCAACGCGAGGCGGGTCGTCTCCGGTCATCTTTTTTCGGGATTCGTCCCGGGAGCGTGTTTCATGTCAGAAGAGATCAAACCTAAAAAGGTTCGGCGGAAAAAGAAAGCGGTCAGGCGATTTGAAGTGAGTCAAAACTTGGTCAATGAAATCAAAGATTGTGGTCAACGAAGGCCGTCAAAGCGTACCCTTCAAGTTGCGCAGATTGTTTCGCGTTTGCGAGAAGGCGAAATGACCGTCTGTCGACACATACGTGAATTCATCGCTTGGCATAAAAGGTCTGCAAAGCCGTGAATAACCGCAAGCCGATCATACGGTTTGCTTGCAGCGGGCGCGTGGAAATCCACGGGCCCGCTTTTGTTTGCTTGTTATCACCGACACCAAGTCGCGCGCCTACCGCATTGTTCAACATGGTCCATGAAGGGAGTCGTCTCGGTCAGAGCCGTAAAAGATTATTGATGAAGTGCAGAGATCGGTCAATCTGGTCGATAAATTGGATGTGATACGACGTACTGGCAAGCCAACTTACCTGTCATCCTGTACTGCTCGCGGGAAAACAGGCAAGGCACAGAAATTGCTGCCCATCTTGACAATGAGGACGGCAAGCGTAAAATCCACTTTCAACACAAGAGGCACTGCCTCTAATAGTGGTTCTCCTCGATCAAAACGGAGCAGTACGATGGATGAGACACCGGTGAGTCAATCGGATGCACATGGCCCAAAACGGCCAGAACGAACGAGCTATACGATCCCCGTTAAACAGGTCAACGCAAATCTGCGTAATGGTCATATGACGGCCTGTCAACGTGTGATTGAGTTTAAGGCTTGGCACAAAAGATCTGCACAGCAAGGCTCATCGCGCTAGTTCTGCCTCAAATCATGCCGAACGCAATCTAGCCCAAGATGAACTTTAACAACTGTTACTCCCAAACAGCCTTTGCTACGCTGCAGCGACGGTTTAAGCATTCCCACGCGTTAGCACGTATCCTAGGACTTGTTGAGGCTGCTGGCTGTAAAACTGTCGTCGAAGAAGTGGACCCGTCGGAAAGCGAGGCGAAGGCCGAGCACGAAATTCTGAAGATATTTGATCCGGCTGAGGCGGCACGACGATCAACTGTCCGCTTCCATTTTTTTCGAGGAAGAGTCCAATCCTTGCGCGTGATTCGAAATCACGACTTGCGGTATCTCGGTTACTGCGATGTGCGATCGGCCGAATGTGGGACAATCAGTAGTGCACTTATCGACAGCAGCGTCTTCGCTCCTCCAAGCGCAAAGTACGTTTTTCTCATTTGCCAACGCGATTTCCAAGTTAAGTTCGGCGTACGCATTTTACAGGTGCGAGCATTTCCCTACATGCAGGAAGATCGCAAAGTCGTCAGGTGTGCCGAATCAGCTTTAGCGAGTCTGGCCAGCTACTTCGGCCTACCGATCGACGCACCGGCTTTCACTTTAATAGGTTGCAAGGCCGTCAGTCAGCGTCGACCGTACCCAAGCAAGGGCCTATATTTTGCCGAATTAAAGCGGTGTGTTACCGCGATGGGAAGAGTGCCCGAGCTTCATGATTATCGCAAGAATAAGCGACCTCCTCCACACGAACGACCCGAGCAAATAATCTATCGATACGTAGAATCTGGAATTCCCGTGCTCGTCGGGTTTGCCACCAGCAAGCAATCAACGCATCTCGTGGTCATCGTCGGTCACACATTCAATCCTGACTCGTGGATGTCACACGCGAGTACCAGATTGCTGGGGCGCCAACGATCCGGTCGGACCCACCATTCGTCAACGACATGGGTAGAGCGATTCATCGTCCAAGACGATGAGATGGGTCCTTATACGCTGGCACCAGCCGACTTGCTGCGTCGACCCGGCTTGTACATACCTGGGGCTCAACGTCCCATCGTAATTGTCCCGTTGGAAACACGGTTACCGGTGACAGCCGAAATGGCCGAGAGCATCGTGGGAGGTCTGATACCTAAACTGCACGCAGAGTTGGTAAAACTGTTTGAAGACGATGGTGCAATGCGGTCACAACATAATGAATTCTGGTTTGAAGAATTCTCCCACTACGTAGGGGAGAAAGAGCTAGTGCTCCGCACGAGCCTGATGTCAGCGAAAGCTTGGAAGGATAACATGCGGTCGTGGGCCATCGCGCACGGTCCTCAGATGCTTGAAATTTTGCAGGGCCTAGCGTTGCCGCGTTTGGTTTGGGTAGTGGAGATTAGCTGGCCGGGTATTTTCCTATATGGACGCCGACGTTGCGGCGAAATGGTGCTTTCGGCCGAAGCTAAACCGCCCATAAAAACCCCAATGCTCCTGAAGGTTTTTTGCTGGCTGCATGTCCCTGGAGTGGTAGTCTATGGCCGAACGCCACGACTCCTAGGTGTAGAGATACTGCGGCGGAATGATGCGCCCTGTCGCCATCACTTCACGGTTCCTCCTCGGCAGACGATTGGACAGCGGAAAAAAAGATGTGTTCGAAATAGGCACCCTGTTGCGGACGGAAACCAATAGTGATTTCTCGCCCGCTTCTGCGTACAATCCTAATCATCTGGAGCACTTCGTGGGGTTGGCTTGAAGATGTTACTGAATGGATTCACATCCGTACCAAAGCCGTTTAAAAACAGTTAATCTGGATGCCTTGGGCGTGAGCGAATAGAAGGGTGAAACGTGGCCGGCCGCAAAAAGATAGCGTCACCTAATTCGGAGCACGAAATCTGTCGCTTCCTCAAAGAAGTCGAGGAGCACCCGGATTGTGTTGAGGTTATTCGGCGTCTTAATGGGCTTGAACAAGAGGTCATTGCGCGCGGCGTGGCTGATGTAACACGGTGGAGTATTCTTCGTCATAACTCACGAACGCAGCTGGGAAAGCAGCGCCGAGATTTGTACGAGAGGATCCTTCGAGAGAAGCTTAACCCAGGCGCTTTCGCCTCCAAGCCAAGAGCGGTAATCCTCTTAGGACCCCCAGGAGCCGGCAAAACGACCATCGGAGTGCCGATGGTGGTCGCGAAGTTCAACACGATTTTCTCAAGTATTAACGCAGACGACGTGAAGGAGAGGCTTCCCGAGTACGAAGGTTGGAATGCCGCAGCGTTGCATGCGGAATCGGCGCACGTGGCCGAAAACCTGATGATGAACGTCGCAACTGCTACGCGGTTGAACATCATATACGACATCACTGGCAAAAATGCAAAAAAAGTGGAACTGGGTCTCGTGGATTTCGCCGAATCTGGGTATGAAGTATATTTGTTATTAATGTGTTTGGCCCCTTGGAAGGCCGCCGCGCGTGCATGGAACCGATTTCAATTAAATCCATTTTGCGTGAAACGGAAGTTACAGCCGGGTCGATATGTCCCGCCCCGCTTCGTATACGAGAAGATGGCGAATCATCCTCGTGAAACCTTTGAGCAACTCAAATCGCATGAGGCTGTCGCCGGGTACTGTCATGTGGATGCCGACACACCGAGAGGTATGACAGCCCGAGTTATTAAATCGAAAGGATGGTAATGATGGTCGACAAAAACTCGATCGTTGACTTGTATGATAGGATGGATGATCAGGTGCATAATGCCTTTGCTCATAGAAGTGCTACCAAAAGTCCATCGCGAGCCGGTCGCTTCCAAGGTGGGGTCCCGCCAAAGCGTCCCGCTAAGAAAAACCGAGCAGGGAAGGCGAGCGCATCTAAACGCCACCCAACCAGATAGGATCGCGATTTTTTGGGGAGGTCATCTGAGCGGCGGGGAATAGAGGTCTATAGTGGGAATATTCCAACTCGTCTCATACCCCGACGGGGAATACAAGCCGTCGAAGGTCGCGGAACAATTTTTCTTCAACTCCGTGGCAACCACGGTCGCGAATGAAACCGCCCTATAGGCCGAAACACAGCCAGAAATAAAACTCCAGCCCAAACCGGAACAAGTCATGTAGAAGCAGACGGCCAATCGATTGGCTAAAGCTTCAAAAGACCCCGGCTGGACACATCCGCCGCCAGTGTGCGATTATATTTGAAGAACACAACATGCTCACTTCATTAGAAGTGAAGGTGGCCGGAGCCGTTCCCGTCTCAACGCGAGGCGGGTCGTCTCCGGTCATCTTTTTTCGGGATT
>JAYWEN010000348.1:0-8044 GCA_043779245.1 Elusimicrobiota bacterium
ATCTGACTGGCCTCGAGAATGGACTTGATATCGAAGAATGGAATCCGGCCAAAGATCCTTTCCTCGCGCGATCGTTTGACTCGCATCATTTGCAGGGGCGCGCCGAATGTAAAGCGACGCTTCAGAAATCGTTAAACGTTTCTGTCGATCCTTCTGTGCCAGTTCTGGGTATGGTGGCACGCATGGATCAACAAAAGGGGGTAGATCTGTTGACTGCGATCATCCCCGAGTTAATGAATCGACACAACGTCCAGATCGTTATTCTCGGGCAAGGCGATGAAGTCTTTTTGCAGCAGCTCTATCATTTCGCCGCCCAATATCCGGGACATATCCGCATCAACACCGATTTTAATGAGCCATTGGCTCACCACATTTACGGTGGCAGCGATATGTTTCTCATGCCTTCTCGTTTCGAACCTTGCGGTTTGAGCCAATTGATTTCGATGCGCTATGGATCGGTTCCCATTGCGGCCAATACCGGTGGCTTGCACGACACGGTGAAGCCGGTCATTGACGATTCGGGAACGGGCTTTTTATTTCAGCCCGGTAATTCCGCCGCTTTCTTAAGCGCCATTGAATCGGCCTTAGCGCTCTATCGGGATCCCGCCGAGTGGGAAGCTCTTCAGAAACGCGGTATGGCCGAAGATTTTTCCTGGCACGCGTCGGCTGAAGCCTACATTCAAACCTACCGCCGCGCGCTAGGCCGCAGGGAACACATCCGTCCTGATTCTAAGATCTCAAAACCGAAATGAAGCGAACGATCGTGGTCGCTGTTCTCATTTTGGCAGCTTCATGGGCGACGGCTCGCTCAGTCCTCCGTTGGCGTGAGGAACGATTGGACTCTGGCGTGACCTATCTGGCGGACTGGGGTGAATGCCGCGACGTATTTTCTCGCCAAGGACTCTCCGACTTAGACTTGATGTCAAAGTTGCACGAAGCGGGCATCACGGCACTCTTGCTGAGTGCTTCAACCGTTCAAGATTACCTCGCGTCCGCTAAAGGCTCCGAACCCAGACGGATGACCTTCGCCAGCCGCCCCTTGGCTGAGGCCGCTCAGCGCCAGCTCGAGTCTCGTGGCATGCTCGGGCTAAATCTCATCGCGCATGGTCACCAATTTGATCTCACCAACGCGCGGCAAGATTGGGAGCGACTGAGAGATGTCGAGGTCGGGTTTAATCCCGAGCTCTTAGGGGTCGCGCGACAGGCTGGACTGCGTCTTGTATTAAGAGTCAACAATGATCCTTGGCTTGCATTTGATTCACTGTTCGACGATCTCCAACGCGTGAGTCAATCCAACGAAAAACTTGGCGTTCTCTTAAATACTGACGAAGTCCCAGGCGGTAATCAGGCCCTCACGGCCTGGGAAAGTTTCCTGCAATCCCACGATTACCAGCAGCTCTTGTTTGAATTCCATCCCACAAAAGCGGCGCTCAAGTTGGCGGCGCGATACCCGCAAGCGACTTATCGTGCTCATACGATTCCGTCCAATGAATTGAAAGACTTAACGCAACCACAAGCGCGATGGCGTCGAGCCGTTCAGGAACGTGCCTGCCGTTTTCTTCTCTTTCACATTTCACCGACTGATAACTTAACAAGCTACCTGGATAACGTGCGACTCACTCAGAGAGATCTTATGGCGCACGGTTGGACGACGGCTTGGCCGAAAACGCGGGTCACCTGGACTGTCCCTGGCTTTCTTCAAAGGAATCTTGGCCAGCTGTTGGCTCTGGGACTCGCGATATTATTGCCAGTTGTGGCCCTCCGAATAGCGATTCCGAAAAATCCTTGGAATGGCTATATGCAAGTTATCGTCTTAACGTTTTTGGGAGCCTGCGTCGTCGCGGCTTTGGCCGAAAACTCACTAACGCGTATTGAGGTAATCCCTTTTCGAGGGATCAAATTGGCATTTGTCGGCGCATGGGTGGGATCTTTTTTTATGCTTTTTTCCTGGAGGGAACTCCGCGACGAACTTTTCCACGCGGTTCGACGAGTCGATATCCTCGTAGGAGTAGGCGTGCTAGCCGTGGTTGGCTACTTAATGATCCGCAGCGGCAACGCGAGCGCGGGCTGGAAAGTAGGGTGGGAACAAGGTCTGCGCGATCATATGGAAAATCTTTTTGTCGCTCGCCCGCGTTTTAAAGAATTTGCGCTCGGATATCCGTTGTTGCTGCTGGGGTTTCATCTTAAACGTCGTACTAAACGCTTCTGGCAGGATGGTCGGTTCTGGATTGCGGTTGGAATGATCGGGCCCATTTCAATGGTAAACACCTTTTGCCATCTGCATTCACCGCTTTATCTCGCGTTCTGGCGCAGCTTTAATGGGTTCGTGATGGGTACGCTTCTCGGCATGGCGCTAGTGTCGTTTGTTAAACGCGGAGGTTTTTTCACTGAAAGCTAAATCCTTTGTTCTCGCGGGGTACTACGGATTTGGAAATGCGGGTGACGAGCTAATTCTGCATGCGCTTATCCTCGAATTGCGGCGCGAAGATCCGAATGTGCTAATTACCGTTTTCTCCAACAATCCGAGTGAAACCCTACAAACACATGCGGTATCGGCCATCGATCGTTGGAGTCCCTCAGCATGGCTCTCTCCGCTTATTCACGCGACAGACTTTGCGTTGGGTGGGGGAGGTTTGCTTCAGGAAACGACAGGTCCGTGGAATTACGCGTATTATCTTTCGCTCGTGGTTCTTGCGAAGCTTCTAGGCTGTCGAACGCACGGGATCGCTCTAGGAGTCGATCCGATCACTCAACCACTCAACCGACTTCTAACGCGTTTTATATTCAATTTCTTCACTGATACGCTATCGGTTCGGGATCCGAGCTCACGAGAGGCGCTTCTCGATGTTGGTGTCACCTCAAATATTCAACTACGACTTGATCCCGTCTTTAATTTAACAATGAAAGAACATGATTGCTCGTCAGAAAGCATCGCCTTCGTTCTCAGTCGATCACTTGCGCGCCCGTTGTGGGATCGAGAAGTGGCCCATCTCCTGGATCGTGTTTCCAAGAACTTAGGTGCGTCCATCGACCTGATCGTTCTTTTTCCCGAAGAGGACGAAGCGATCGCCAGGCAAGTGGCCAGCGAGTGTACAGCGGTTCGTCACGTCCACATTGCTAAGAATGCACTTGATCTTTTATCTTGGATCCCGCATTATCAATTAGTGGTTTCGATGAGATTTCATGCGCTGGTTCTAGCCTCTAATGTTCCTCTTCCTTTTCTCGGTTGGGGGGCCCATCAAAAGGTGGCGTCGCTTTGTCAGACGCGCGGACAAGGGTATACGAATACCGAGGAAAAATGGAATGAGGACCTCGAGTTCGGTCGCATGGCTTCTCTCTATAAATCAAAGAACAAAACTGTTATACTCGCCTCACGAACTGATTGATTTCGCGCGATGATATGAAATTTCGAACTCGTTTCTTAAAACCAGCTACTGCGCACGTTCTCATGGTCTCCTTTTTACTGGGGGGAGTGGGAGCGCTATTCATTGGGCTGCAGCAATCCTTGAAGGCCGCCGAAGAATCCATTCGCCCCGCCTTGAAAGTCGCGGTATTTGTCCAGGACAATGTGTCTGACGAAGACGCTCGCAAATGGGCAGCATCGCTTCCTGCTCAGGATGCAGAACTGGAATCCGCGGAATTCGTTTCGCGAAAAGACGCTTTCCAAAAGGCGCTCGAGACTTCCACCCTTTCGAAGTCACTTCTCTTGCTGAGAGAAAATCCGTTCCCAGCTACGGTACTTCTCCATTACAAAGATTGGGCCTGGCTAGAACGTCCTGAACCGGCCCTGGCTCTTAAATCACAGCCCCAAGTGCAGGAAATCCGTTGGAACCCCGAAGTCCGTTCCGTCTTTCGATCCCTTCGCCAGTGGCGCACATGGCTCGAACGCTTGACCGTTTTTGCCTTGATTATGCTTGTCGTGTGGTGTTTGTTTGGCGCCTATCGGTTTTTTGCCTTAAAGGCGCCAGCAGGAGAACTTTTCATTCAACTCGGGATCGGATTAATTGGCGGCAGCATATCAATCGTGACTTGGGGACTCTCGCTGCGTGGCGTTGGTGCGGATGCAGCGCTGTACAAGCCTGAAGCGGTTTCTTTCTGGCCTCTTGTCGCCGCGCTCCTGGCCTCTCTTGCAACGTTTGGATGGGATGAAAGCCATGACGCGTAAATCCCTCTTATTCACATTAATGCTGTGCTCTCCTATGGCCTTCGGCGATACGTATAGCGGTCTCGTAAAACGTTACGAGAAACAGATCAAGCAACAGGAACGGCAGCTCGGAAGTTTGCATCAACGGCTCGATGAGAAATCACGCGACGTCAATCGGTGGCGCACAAAAGCGGATGAAGCCAAATCTGCGTGGTCAGACGCGAGCGCTTCACTTGAGATCACACGGACAAAAACGAAGGCGGTTCATGAAAAGCGCCAGCAAACGCGAATCCTCGCGGATGCCGCCCAATGGAAGACGGCCGAAAACTTTTTGCTTTCTAATTCCGCGGCAACAGAAGCGCGTGTACTCGCTCGAAATTTGTATGGCAACGTGCTCGTGAACAATGTCCTTGAATCCAACGTACTCCAGACAGCAAGTCAGGAAATTGTTTTTTCAAAAGTGGCCAAATTATCTGCTTCCTCGATGGTCTTGGCAGAGGGTGCCAAGAAAACGGAATCATCCTTACGCAATGAGGAAATGAAACTACAGAATGAAGAAATATCCCGCGGTCAGGAAGCAGAGAGACTGCATCAAAAGCAAGAATCACAATGGATGCGCTGGCAGCAAGCGCAACAACGCAAAAACGCTCTTGAAGACGAAATAGCTCAAATCGATCAATCGGCCAAAGCGCTGCAAGTGATGGTACAGGAACTGCGTGACCATCGTGACCAAACCTTGGCCATGCGCGATAATCACACGGCCAACGACAAGGTATTGGCCTCCCTCAGAGGAACGTTGCCTTGGCCGGCACACGGCAAAGTCGTCCAGAATTTTGGTCGCCAGTTTTCGGATGGATTGAATCAGCTTGTAGTCTCTAACGGGATCAAAATTGATGCAGGCGCAAGCCACAACGTGCGCGTGATTCAAGACGGAAAGGTCCTATTTGCTAACGCCTTTCGGCAGTATGGTCAGCTTGTCATCGTGCAGCATAAAAACGGAATCACGTCCGTTTACGCCGGGCTCGGACAAACCCAGGTCAAAGAAGGACAGCAGTTAGCGGCCCTGGATCAGCTGGGTGTGACCGGAGAGTCTGGATCGTTTTATTTCGAATTAAGGCGTGATGAACTGCCTATCAATCCGCTTGTGTATTTATCACCACTCACATCTTCAGAATTGAGTTCAAGGAGGAAGTTTAGATGAATCGTCGCCACATAGCTTTCACGTTCCCGATCTTGGCAGCGCTTATTATTTTCTGTAGCCCGGTCTTGCGGTCCGCCGCGGACCAAACGTACGGCGACATGAAGATGCTCATTGAAGTCATGAATCTCATCCGCGACAACTATGTGCAAGAAATCGAAACCAAGAAGCTTGTGTATGGTGCCGCCTCCGGGATGGTCCGAACGTTGGATCCCTTCTCTCAATTTCTTGAACCCGATGCGCATAAAGAAATGAAGACTGAGACAGAAGGCGAGTTCGGTGGTTTAGGTATTCGTATCGCCATCCGCGATAATTTCTTGACGGTTATCACTCCTTTGCCAGGGACACCGGCGTACCGACAAGGCATCTTGCCTAATGACAAGATAGTCAAAATTAATGGAGACACGACCCAAGACATCAATATTGAACAAGCGGTGAAAAAACTCCGGGGGTCACCCGGGTCCAAGATCACTTTAACGATTGGGCGCGAAGGGGAAAAAGATCTGAAGGACTTCACGCTCACGCGCGAACTGATAAAAGTCGAAAGCATCAAGTCCAAGATGCTCGATAGCCAAATCGGCTATGTTCGTTTGACGGAATTCACGCAACGCTCGGCGATCGATTTTGACGCTGCGCTCAAAGCGCTTAGAGCCAAGGGCATGAAGAGCCTCGTCGTCGACTTACGCAACAACCCGGGAGGGTTGTTGAATGTGGCCGTAGATGTTTGCCGGCTTTTCGTAGGCAACAATAAATTGATCGTCTACACAGAAGGTCGTCGCCAGCCCAAACAGGAATTTCGCGCCGACGCTGTAGCGCCGTATGGCAACGTGCCCATGGTCATTTTGGTGAACCGCGGATCCGCGTCCGGTAGCGAAATTTTCGCAGGCTGCTTGCAGGATTATCATCGCGCCGTCATTATGGGCAATGAGTCCTTTGGTAAGGGCAGCGTTCAGTCCGTTATTCCTTTAGAAGACGGCAGCGGGTTGCGCTTAACGACCGCGAAGTATTACACGCCTTCGGGCCGCACGTTCCATCGTGATGAGAAAACCGGGAAAGGCGGGATTACGCCGGACATCTTGATTGATGTTCCTCGGGAAGTTGAGATCAAACTTCAAACACAGGAAGAAGAAATCTTCGGTAAACCCACAAAAGTCGATGCAAAGCCTTCAACCAAAGCGGAAACCAAACCCAAAACAGAAACGAAGGCCGATAAAGACAAAGAACCTGTTCGCGATGAAGCGCTGGACCGCGCGCAAGAGATTCTCAAATCAAGAGACATATTTATTAAAACGACGGAATCCTAAGCAGACGTGTGCAATAGACGGGGCGGAATCGTTGGAAATTTTCTCTTCCTCCTCTTGCTGGCCTTCGTCGGGTGGTATGTCTTCACTCACCATCATTGGGATAAGTATCTCCAGGGATATGGTGGGCGTTTAGAAAATGCCGTCAATAAAGAGCTAACCCGCCTTAGCGTGACAGACAGCGACGTCCTGTCTCAAACTCGCCGCATTCATTCTTGGAAGTTCCTTGATTGGGTGGAAACCGTCAGAACAATTCGCTCCGGCGATCCTCATCGGATGCGCGATATTTATGCCGCTTTGGTTGACGTCTCGGGTCATCTCGGCTGTAGTATCAGCCGAACCCAATCAGCCGCGGGAATGAGAATAGAGATCAAAAAAGCCTTATGGGTCCTGCAGCGCATCACTTTAGTGACTTCCGTATCCAAGCCCGTTATAGAACCCAAACCATATCCAAAATCTAATGCCCGCGTGGCTTTCGTAATTGACGATGTCGCTTACGAAACTGGATCCATGGACCGTTTTGCCTCCTTGGGTGTACCTCTCACCTTTGCGATTCTTCCCCGAGAAAAGCATTCAAAAGAGTTGTCTCAGAAAGCTCTTGGATTAAAATTTCCAGTAATGCTTCATCTTCCAATGGAACCACTCGATATGGTTCACAACGATCCCGGGCCATCCGGACTCTATCTCAAAATGTCGGATCATGATCTCAAAGCCCAATTTGAAAAAGATGTGGATAGCGTTCCTAATATTGTTGGCATCAACAATCACATGGGTTCGGCGTTCACCGAAAGTGAACCGAAGATGACGCTCGTGATGAACTGGGTAAAAAAACGAGGCGTTTATTTTTTGGATTCGCACACCTCCGGCCATTCGGTGGTTTGTAAGGTCGCCAGACGTGTCGGCGTCCCGTGTTTGATGAATGAAACGTTCCTCGATAACAAAGACGACGTGAAAGATATTGAGACTCAGCTTGATCTCGTCATGAAGCTCGCACTCAAAGAAGGGCAAACCATTGCGATCGGACACTATCGACGGAAATACCTGGTCGAGGCGCTGGCTAATAAAATTCCCGAATTCCGGTCGCGTGGCATACAGATTGTCACACTTCCCACGTTTTACAATCGATGATCGTTCTTGGTATCGAGACATCCTGCGATGAAACAGCTGCCGCACTCGTTAAGGACGGTCGGACCGTTCTGCGCAGTACGGTTGCTTCCCAGCTCTCCGTCCACAAACCTTTTCGTGGTGTCGTTCCCGAACTGGCTAGTCGCGCGCATGTCGAGCGAATCAACGAGGTCATTGATCAAACGCTTACGCCTTCGAAATGTAAAGTAGACGCCATCGCTGTAACAACAGGCCCCGGCCTCATCGGTTGCCTCTTAGTCGGCGCTGTCACAGCGC
>JAYWEN010000349.1:0-15806 GCA_043779245.1 Elusimicrobiota bacterium
GGTCGACCCAGGTTTTTTTGGCCTGATAGAGTTGGCTTTCAGCTTCATAAATACTCATGCCCATCTCTTTTCTGAGATCATCTTCTGTAAGAACAGTGGTCCCAATTTTGGCAACAGGCGTTGGGGTTTTGGACATTTCCTGGGAGCTCGCGGGGGACAAGCTAAGACCGACAAAGACTAATGCAAAAAGCACGGAAAGACGACGAGAATTCATAAATGCCTCCTCCTAGCGACCTATGTTTGTGGAGCTAGGCCATCGTCCAATAACGCACTGGACCGATGGATGCAAACGCATTATAGTAAAATGTATTCCTGATGACCGTTTCAACCCAGACCGAACAAGTCGCACGACAAGCGGTGCTCGCCAAATCGGCCAGCCGTCAGCTCTCTCTCTTGTCGTCCGAAGAGAAGAAGCGAGCGTTGCTTGAAATCGCCAAAGCGATTGACGCCGGTGCTCAAGACATTTTATTTCGCAACGAGATCGACGTCCAAGCCGCCCGCGAATCCGGGTTGAACGAAGCGCTCATCCAGAGGCTTGTGCTGACCAAAGAATCGATTGCCTCGATGGCCAAAGGCGTTCGCGAGATCGCCGAACAGCCGGATCCCGTCGGAGAGATCCTCGCCTCTTGGAGTCGCCCGAATGGCATGCGCATTGAGAAGATTCGAGTTCCGCTGGGCGTGATCGCCATGATTTATGAGTCCCGTCCCAATGTGACCGTGGATGCCGCCGCCCTATGCTTGAAATCAGGCAATGCGGTGATCTTGCGTGGAGGCTCCGAAGCGATTGATTCCAATCGGGCGCTTGTCGTGGTCCTTGCGAAGGCGCTGAATGCCGCCGGAATTCCTGAAACCTCCGTGCAACTTTTGGAAGACACCAACCGCGAAAGCATCATGGAGCTCATTCACTTGCATCAGCTCGTGGATCTGGTGATCGCGCGCGGGTCCGAAGAAATGATTTCCAACGTCATGAAAAATTCCTCGATTCCCGTTTTGGGTCATGGCAACGGCATCTGCCACGTGTATGTCGATGAAAAAGCCGATCTTTCGATGGCCGAAAAAATTGCCTTCAACGCCAAAGTTCAGCGGCCGGGCGTGTGTAATGCCATGGAAACCTTGCTCGTGCATAAAGCGATAGCCCCACTATTTTTGCCTAAGATCGCGCAGCTCTATCAAACTGCCAAAGTGGAAATTCGTGGGGACGAAGAGACGAGAAAATATATTCCTACCGCTCTGCCCGCGACCGAAGAAGATTGGCGCACGGAATATTTGGACTTGATCGTCTCGATTCGAGTGGTCGACTCTTTGGATCAAGCCATTGACCATATCAACCGGTATGGCTCAGGCCATTCCGATTCAATCGTCACGAATGATGAGGCTCATTCCAAGCGGTTCTTGCACGACGTCGACTCAGCCGCCGTTTTCCACAACGCCTCAACGCGCCTCCATGATGGCAGCGTCTTTGGTTTAGGGGCCGAGATCGGAATCTCCACACGCAAATTTCATGCTCGGGGCACGATGGGCGCCCGTGAGCTCACAACCACAAAGTATGTGGTGCATGGCTCTGGGCAGATCCGCGAGTAATGCGAGTCGCTCTTTTCGGCGGTACCTTTAATCCCGTGCATAACGGCCATCTGCTCATTGCGGAGGCCGCGCGCGAGTCCCACAAGCTCGACCGTGTTTTGTTTGTTCCAGCCGGGCTCCCTCCGCACAAAAAGCCTCCCAAAACATCGGTCAAAGATCGGATGGCCATGCTCAAGCGGGCCATCCAGGGGAACAGCCACTTTCAAGTTAGCAACTGGGAGATCCGTCAGAAACGAGTCGTCTACACCGTTCAAACACTCAAGCATTTTCGCCGAGAACATCCTCGTGACCAATTCTTTTTTATTATTGGATCCGACTCGCTGGCCGACCTGCCCAGGTGGCACCAGTCCAAACGGTTGCAGTCGATGTGTAAATTTATCACGATGGACCGTATTAAACCCTTCGCCAGTCACGACATTCGACGCCGCGTCTCGAAACGCGAATCAATTCGCTATCAAGTCCCCGATTCGGTGGAGCGCTATATTCGCAGCCATCGCCTCTACCTCAAACCGGAATGAACAAAGATCGAGTGATTTTAGGCGTTTGTGCGAGCCTCTCGGTTCTCACGATGGGGCTGACCTGGCAGAGTCCGGTCGCGCGCGCGCTTTTATCTGAGCAGCGCATCCACGGAATTGTGATCGGCAGCGATTACGAGGACAACACGCGCCACTCCGACACGATGATGGTAGTGTCCTACGATCCTCAAAGCCGTTTTTTAGATGTGCTTTCGATCCCGCGCGACACAATGATTTCGCTTCCCTCCATGCCGGCTGTGCGGCGCGTGAACGAAGTGTTCGCACACGAGTTTCGGCACTCCGGAAAGAACTTCACGATCAGCTCTCTGGCACTCACGAACGTGGTCGAAACGATGCTCTCGTCCAGTACCGTGCAGCCGTTTCACATCCCCTATTTCTTCACCATCGACTATGGAGGTTTTCGCAATCTGATCGATGCGATGGGCGGGGTTTTCGTCAACGTAACCGAGCCAATGAATTACGATGATAACTGGGGCCATCTGCACATCCATTTCGAACCCGGTAAATATCTCTTAGATGGAAAACGCGCGTTAGAATATGTCCGCTTTCGCGGCAAGAGTGCCGACCAAGGCCGTGTGCGTCGTCAGCAAATCTTTGTCCGCGAAATCGTGAAGCGTCTCAAGAATCCGACTCTGCTCTGGCGGTTTCCCTCCTATGCCAAAGCCGTTTTGGCCGGGTTTCATACCAACCTCTCGATGGTGGACATGTTTGCGATCCTGCTGGAAGGACGTCACGTGAACTTTAAGAACCTGCGTCTGATGTCTTTGCCGGGTACGGCCGTGGGTAATCTTTGGAAAATGAATCCTGAAACAACTGGAAAGGTCCTTGCCATGATGCAGGCTCCCTTCGGTCGACGGTCGAATTATGAAATTCCCGTGGCCGGATCATCGTGGCGCGGTCGGGCTACGGTGGAAGTATGGAATGCCTCGAACAAAACCCAGGCGGCCAAGAGTGTCATGAATCTTCTGCGCCAAAAGGGTTTCGATGTGGTGAAGATCGGAGATTTTTCAACACGTCAATATCAAACGCTCGTGGTGGATCGCTCCGGTGATTTGCGTCCTGCTCAAGCAGTGTCAGAAGCCTTGAGGGACGGAACATTAGCGGAAGTCGTGAGCCGACCCGAACCTTCACTGCATGTCGATGTGTCAGTGATTATCGGGAATGATTACCAAGTATCGGAGAAAAAATGGCCATGGTAGATTTTCGCAAACTCGCAAAAGCCGCCGCTGTCGCGGCGGATGACAAAAAAGCAGAAGACATTATCGTGTTGGATGTTCGTAAAGAAAGTGATGTGACCGATTACATGGTGATCGTCGGAGCGCAATCCGCAGCCCAGCTTCGCGCCTTGGACGGCTACATTCGCGACGAACTCAAAGACCTAGGCGCTCACGCGCTCCGTCGCGAAGGTCGGCGAAACAAGCAGCGCTGGCTCGCGATCGACTATGGGGGGCTCGTTGTTCATATCCTGCTTACAGAGGCGCGTGATTTTTATCGCTTGGAAGGCTTGTTTGAAAAAGCAAAGTCCGTGAAATGGGACTAATGGTGAGCAGAGTCGAACCATGATTCTTGATCAATTGCGTGAGCAAATGAATCAGGTTCTCGACTCTTGGGCGAAAACCCAAGGGCTCGATGGTCTTCCGCCTTACGCGCTTGAAGAACCTCCGACGGGTATCGAGTCTGATGTGGCTTGCAACTTGGCCATGATTTTGGCAAAGCCTCTACGCAAATCGCCGCGCGCGCTTGCTGAAGACATGCGTCAGACGCTCGAGGGAAAACTACCGCTCGTTGAGGGCTTGAGCATTGCAGGGGCGGGATTTCTGAACTTCCAATGGACCCTAAAAACGCTGCGGGATGAGCTGAAAAAAGTATTAACCGAAAAGGATTCTTACGGGCGACTTCCCGAAGCCGCACGTAAAAAGATTTTGATCGAATTTGTTTCTGCCAACCCAACAGGGCCATTGCATGTGGGGCACGGCCGAGGCGCCGCCTTGGGCGATTCATTGGCGCTCATCTTGTCGCACTTGGGTCATCAGGTGACGCGCGAATATTATCTCAACGATGCCGGCAACCAAGTCGCCATGCTTGGTGAATCGCTATTGGTGCGTACGGAAGAAGTGGAAGGGAAAACAATCGTATTTCCGGAAAATGGCTATCACGGCGAGTATGTCAAAGAGTTGGCCAAAGAGTTTGCTGTCCAGGTCCCCGCGGCGGCCAGAACTCCGGAAAAAGCCATCGAGTTTGCATTAGCGCGCCTGACGAAAAATATTGAAAGCGATCTCGAAAAGTTTGGAGTCAAGTTCGACTCCTGGTTTAGTGAAGCAAGCCTTGTGAAAAAAGGATTGGTCGAAAAACATATTCAAAAATTGAAAGACAAAGGATTTGTCGAAGAAGCCGAAGGGGCGCTCTGGTTTGTGGCGCCTACAGAAAAAGCAGCCGATGATGAAACCGCGCGCGATAAGAATCGCGTTCTAAAGAAAAAAGATGGCAAGTGGACATACTTCGCCTCTGACATCGCCTATCATGCCGACAAATTTGAACGCGGGTACGACGTCTTGATCGATATTTGGGGCGCTGATCATCACGGCTATGTCCCGCGCGTGAAGGGCTCCATGCAGGCTCTCGGATTTGATCCCAGCAAGCTTCATGTCATTCTCAATCAGCTCGTCGCATTAACCCGAAATGGCGAGCCGGTGGTCATGTCAAAGCGTTCAGGTGAGTTTGTGACGCTTCGCGATGTCTTAGATGAAGTCGGAAAAGATGCCTGCCGCTTCTTTTTTGCGATGCGCGGTCCGAACACAGCGCTCGATTTCGATCTCGAGCTGGCTAAGAAACATACCGTCGATAATCCGGTCTACTATTTGCAGTATGCTCATGCCCGAATTTGTTCGATATTTAGACAGGCGGGCTCCGCCGTTACGTCGGGTTCAGCCGTTACGGCCGGTGCTGCTGTTACGGCGGCTGCTGCCACTACGGCTGCCTCCACCGTTACGGCGGATCTATCGTTATTGAAAGAAAAAGAAGAGCGCGATCTCATGAAACGCTTGGCGCTCTTTCCTCAAGTCTTGAACGTTTGCTTCCAGGATGATTCGCCGCATCCCTTGGCGAATTATCTTATGCTTCTGGCACGCCAGTTCCATCATTTCTACGACCACCATCGAGTTCTCGGGGACGATCCCGCGTTGTCTCGCGCCCGTCTGGCGCTCTTGGATGCCGTCCGCCAAATGCTCATGCTTGGGCTCGCCCTTCTCGGCGTCAGTGCTCCTGAATCGATGTAAAACCCTCACCCCAACCCTCTCCCTCAGCAGGGAGAGGGAGTACGGCTGTTCCTTCTCCCTATTGAGGGAGAAGTCCCCGCCGGTTGTTTGGCGGGTGGATGAGGGTTATCCCCTGTCAACCAAACTTCCTATAATAGGTTAACCAAAGTAATATAGGAGATTTCCATGGATTGGATTCAATTGGCCTCAAAATCATTATCCGGCGAAGCGCTCACCCGCGAGGAAAGCCGCGCGGTGCTCGACGCCCCGGCGTCCGAGACCATCAAGCTTGTGGCCGCCGCCTACGAGCTGCGTAAACATTATTTTGGAAACCGGGTTCGATTGAACTACTTATTCAATGCCAAGAGTGGTTTGTGCCCAGAAGATTGTCACTATTGTTCTCAATCCAAGAACTCCACAGCCCCCATCGATAAATACCCGCTGAAGTCTGTTGAAGAAACGCTCACGATGGCTAAACAAGCCGTCGATGTTCACGCGGGCCGCTTTTGCATGGTGGCCTCCGGGCGCGGACCGTCCGATCGTGAGCTCGATCAGTTCACGGAAAATGTCCGGGCGGTGCGTGAGAAGTATCCGCAACTCGAAATCTGTGCCTGCTTAGGCCTTCTCTCCGATGGTCAAGCCGAAAAGCTGAAAGCCTCTGGCGTCTTTGCCGTGAATCACAATCTCAACACAAGCGAACGTCACTATGGCGAGATCTGCGAGACGCATACTTATCAAGATCGATTGGATACGGTGAATAAAGTTCAGAAAGCAGGACTATCGGCTTGTTCCGGCGCGCTCGTCGGGATGGGGCAAACAGCCGATGATCTTTTGGATCTTGGCTATTCGCTCCGCGACGCCAAAGTGGAATCGCTTCCAGTGAATTTCTTGATGCCCATTCCGGGCACGCCGCTCTCGGGTCTTTACGAACTGAGCCCCACACGCTGCTTGAATATTCTCTGTCTGTATCGTTTCTTAAATCCCCGAGCGTCCTTACGCATCTCTGGCGGTCGTGAAGTTCATCTCCGATCGCTTCAGTCACTCGGGCTCTATGTCGCCAACTCGATCTTTATAGGTGATTATCTGACGACCAAAGGCCAAGCCGCCCAGGACGATCTCCACATGATCCGTGATCTGGGATTTGAAATCGAGGGTGATCCTTTAGCTGTCCCCACCGAGGCGCCTCGAACACCGGAAGTCGTTCTCAAATGAAATCCGTTCTGATAACTGGAGCGTCTCGAGGTATTGGACGAGAGTTGGCATTAGCCTTCGGTAAAGCAGGCTATGCCGTTGGCGTGAATTGTCATAAAGAAAAAGCGAAAGCCGAAGTGGTCGTTCAGGAAATCTACGAAGCGGGTAACAAAGAAGCCGATGTGTTTGTCTGCGATGTCCGCGATTCGCTCAAAGTCCGCCAAATGGTCGATTCGATGGTCGTGCGGTGGGGTCGTCTCGATGTCTTGATCAACAATGCCGGTATCGCCAGAGACCGGACCATTCTTAAAATGAACAATGGGGAATGGAACGAAGTGATTGATACGAATTTATCCGGCCCCTTTTGGTGCCTGCGTGAGTCGGCTCGACTGATGAGCCAAGAAAAACGCGGCTGCATCATTAATATGGCCTCGGTGATGGGCATTAAGCCGGGGATTGGAAATGCCAACTATTCGGCGGCGAAAGCGGGACTGATTGCGCTGACGAAAGCCGCCGCGCTCGAGTTGGGACGCTATCATATTACCGTGAACGCCGTCTTGCCCGGCTTTCATGAAACAGACATGTCTTCCGGACTCCCCGTGGACCATAAAAAGAGAATCACGGCGGAGCATGCGACAGGGCAGACCACCCGCGTTGAAGATCTATGCCGCATCGTTCTTGAGCTCGTCCAAAACCCCAGCGTCTCCGGCCAAGTCTTCAACATCGATTCCCGGGTGATGTAATGCCCGACCGCATTGTCATCACCGGCGTCGGCCTCTCCACCTCACTGGGTTCAACGGTCTCCAGCACTGGGCAAAATCTCCACCGTAGTGCTTCTTTCGAACAGTTCGAAAGAAGCACTACAAGCGGTTTTTTGAGGGCCGAGGAGATGGCGATAGCGGCAACCGCTGAGGCATGGAAGAATGCCGGGCTGTCCCAGTGCAATCTAGATCCTGAACGAATTGGCTGCACAGTCAGTGCGTCTAAGCCGCTTTTTATGCCGTCATCCCCCACGGTTGTAAGTGGGGGATCCATGGATTCCCCGCTGACGACCGCGGGGAATGACGATTTTCGTGTAGTGCCTTCAGATGAAATCCTGCGATCGGTCAGAAGACGGTTTGGATTTCAAGGAGAATCGCGCAACGTCATCGCAGCCTGCGCGACCGGCGCCTACTCGATCGCCATCGCGGCCTCGTGGATCGAACACGGTCTTTGCGATGTCGTGGTCGCGGGATCTGTGGAACCTCTGCCGCATCCTCTGATTGAAGCAGGGTTTCGGCAAATGGGTGTGACGAGCAACGACGGATTTACCCGGCCCTTTGATCAAAACCGTTCGGGCTTTACCTTCGGTGAAGGCGCCGGCATCGTTGTTTTGGAATCCGAAACGTTCGCGCGAAACCGCGGAGTGTCCGTTCTTGGCCATTTATCGGGCTGGGCATTGGGAGCCGATTCGCACAGCGCCGTCGCGTTTAACTCGCAAGGATCCCGCATCGCTTCAGTGATCGAACGAGCGCTGGCCAAAAGCCGTGAGGCGAAAGAATCCATTCTCCATCTGAATGCCCATGGAACCGCCACGCGTCTTAACGATTGGATCGAAACCCAAGCCCTGCAGAAGGCTTTTGGCAATCACGCCAAACAACTCATGATATCCGCCACCAAAGGCAGTACGGGACATCTCTTAGGAGCGTCCGGATCGGTTGAATTTATCTTCACCCTTTTAGCCTTGCGACATCAGTTCATTCCGCCAACTGCCACACTCGAATCCGCCGATCCGGAATGCTCTTTAGATTACACCCCACGCCTGGGACATTCGGCAGACTTCCGGCATGCGATGTCGCTCTCATTTGGTTTTGGCGGCCCAATCGCGGTTCTCGTGGTAAGCGCATGCTAGAAAATCTCTCCGAAAGCTTAGCCCAGCTTGATGAAACGTCCATGCGCCGTCATCTGCGCACGGTCAACCAAATCGAGAAAGCCACGATTCATATCGATGGCAAGCCGTTGTTGAATTTTTCATCGAACAACTATCTCGGTCTCTCGCGCCATCCGCAGGTTCTCGAAGCCGTTCGCCAAGTGCTCGAGCATTGGGGTGTCGGGGCGACCTCGTCGCGACTCATTAGCGGAACCTCCATCATCCATCAGGATTTAGAAAGTGCGTTGGCGGCGTTCCTTAATAAGGAGGCGGCGCTCCTGTTTCCGGCAGGCTACATGGCCAATCTCGGGGTGATCAGTTCATTGGTCGGCAAAGGTGATGCGGTTGTGATGGACCGCCTCTGCCATGCCTCCTTAGTCGATGCGGTTCGTCTGTCGGGCGCGCGTTTGTTCGTCTATGGACATTGCGATGTGGCCGCCGCTGAGCAAGCGCTTGTGCGAGCTGCATCCTTTAAACGTCGTCTGCTGATTACCGAAAGTCTTTTCTCGATGGATGGCGATTTCGCTCCGCTCGCCGGACTCTCCCAACTTTGCAAAACACATGGGGCCGTTAGTCTTGTCGATGAAGCGCATGCGATCGGCGTCTTCGGCGACCAGGCGCGAGGTATTTCCTCCGGCTGGGATGTTGTGGTGGGCACGTTGTCCAAGGCTCTCGGCTCGCAAGGTGGTTTCGTGGCGGGCTCGCGCGACTTGATCGAAACACTGATCAATAAAGCCCGCGCGTTTATTTTTACGACCGGGCTCTCGCCTGTGTGCATCGCCGGGGCTCATGCGGCGCTCAGTTTAATTCAGGAAGATCCAAAGCCGCGCGAGCATCTGCAGAAGATGTCGGCCGCGCTGCGCGACGGATTAAAAGGACTGGGCTTCAATATCCTCACGTCTCAAAGCCAGATCGTTCCAATACGTCTCGGAGAAGCTGATGCCGCTTTAACCTGCGCGGCGCATCTTCTTCAGGCAGGAATTTATGCGCCCGCCATTCGACCGCCTACCGTTCATGCCGGCGAATGCCGCCTCCGATTTTCCGTGACGGCGGAACATTCAGAAGAAGACATCGATAAATTATTGAAGGCTTTAACTACCCTCACCCCAACCCTCTCCCTCCGCAGGGAGAGGGAGAACAACAGGTCCTTCTCCCTGTTGAGGGAGAAGGCGGCCGACGCCACTACAGCGTTGGCGTCCGCCAGAGCAGTAGTGGCGGAAGGCCTGGATGAGGGGCAATTATGAACAAAGGCCTCTTTATTACGGGAACCGACACGGGCGTGGGGAAAACGCTCGTCGCCTGTGGCATCGCGCAACTGATGGTGTCGTGGGGAATAAAGGTTGGCGTGATGAAGCCGATCTCTTCAGGGGATCAGAACGATGCCAAACAACTCATCCAAGCCGCGCAGATCAAAGAGGATCTTTCATTTGTGAACCCTCAATATTTCAAAGCGCCCATCGCTCCCCATGTCTCGGCAAAACTCGAAGGCCGGGAGATTGAGTCCGAGACGATCTACAAAGCTTTCTGGTATTTGAGTAAAAAGTATGACGTGATGATCGTCGAAGGCATTGGCGGCGTCAAAGTTCCACTGGGCGAGTCCACCTATGTCGCCGATCTCATTGACGCTCTGCGCTTGCCGGCGCTCGTGGTCAGTCGCGCCGCGCTAGGAACACTCAATCATACGCTGATGACGCTTGATGTCTTGGCCGCGGAGAAGGTGCCTGTCGTTGGGGTTCTCTTTAATGGGGGGAATGGAAAAACTTTAGCGGAGAAAACGAATCCTGAAGCGCTACAAGATCACACCACGGTCCAAGTCTTAGGATCTCTCCGCTCTCAAGAGCGGTATAAGAAAAATCCTGAAGTGACCGCCGAAGCCTTAAACCGCCTTCCTTTGTTGGTCAAAGCTCTGAAGCGTGCATGCCAGCCTTAGAACGTTGGGACAAAAAATACATTTGGCATCCCTTCACCCAGCAATCCGAATGGATCGCGCGCACTCCCATCATTATTCGCTCCGGCAAAGGCGTATGGCTCACGGACACCGAGGGCCGCCGATTTATCGACGGTGTGTCATCGCTCTGGGTGAATGTGTTTGGTCACCGTAAGAAAGAGCTCGATCAAGCTCTTACCGCTCAAGTTCGCCGCATCTCCCACAGCACTTTTCTCGGACTCACTCACGAACCGGCGATTCATCTCGCTAAAAAACTGATTCAACTCGCACCGAAAGGACTCTCACGAGTTTTCTATTCCGACAACGGCTCGACGGCCGTCGAAGTCGCTGTCAAAATGGCGTACCAGTACTGGCAGCTCGCCGGCAAAACGCGCAAAACAAAGTTCGTCTCGATGAAAGAAGGCTATCACGGGGATACGCTGGGCTCAGTGTCGGTGGGCGGGATCGATCTCTTTCATGAGCGATTCAGAAATCTTTTGTTCAAAGGCTGGCAAGTCGATCCATTTCAAAAACGTCGTTTGTCCAAACGGCGTTTGCGCCAAACGACGTTTGATCCAAACGACGTTGAATCTGTTTTGAGACGCCACCACAAGGAAATTGCCGCGGTAGTGATGGAGCCTTTGGTGCAAGGCGCGTCGGGCATGCGGCTCATGCCGAAGGGCTATCTGGCGCATGTGTCCCGGCTCTGTAAAAGGTACCAGGTACTATTTATTGTCGATGAGGTGGCGACCGGATTTGGACGGACCGGAACGATGTTCGCGTGCGAACAGGAACATGTCGCGCCGGATTTTCTCTGTGTGGCCAAAAGTATCACCGGAGGCTATCTGCCGCTCGCCGCGACGCTCGCGACCGAAAAGATCTATAAGGCATTTCTCGGACGTTTCGATGAATTCAAAGCCTTCTTCCATGGACATACCTACACCGCCAATCCTTTGGCTTGCGCGGTCGCGGTGAAGAACCTCGAGCTCTATAAAAAGGAAAAGCTTTTGCAGAATGTCAAGGCGCGCGCGAGGCAACTCGCCGAAGGTCTTGCGCCTCTAAAAAGTCATCCCCATATAAAAGAGATCCGGCAGATCGGACTCATGGTTGGAATTGAACTTGTGCGAAAAAAAAGACTCGTTTTTCAAAATACGAACACTCTTTCCTATTCGTCATCCCGGCAGGTTGTAAGCCGGGATCCAGCGGCTTCCCATTTCTCAAAAATCTATACCGATGGATCCCCGCTAACAATCCGCGGGGATGACAGCATGGAGTCCTCGTACCCCCCAGGTGACCGTATGGGCCTTAAGGTTTGCGATGCCGCCTTCAAACGCGGCATTTGGCTTCGTCCGCTCAGCGACGTCGTTGTCCTTATGCCACCCCTCGCCATTTCACAAACGGAAATGGCTTTTTTAATACGGGCTGTACGAGCCGCTATCGACGACGTCACGCGTTCATAAACCCCTTGTAAATCGCACGCGTTCCCCTATACTTCTCTCAAGATGCTGCATTGGCTTCGGAACTATGTTTTTGACCCGGAATTTAACCGCAAACGAAAGTTTCTTCAGCGGATTTCTCTCTTCCAAGGCATCTCTCGCCGCGAGTTCGGCCACCTCTTTCAAGCGCTTGTTGTTCGAAACTATGCCCCGGGTGAAATTCTTTTTCACGAAGGTGACATTGGGCGCGCCTTGTTCATCTTGGCCTCCGGGACCGTAGAAATTTCCCGAAAGCTACACGGACAGGAGACGCTTCAGCTTGCAGTGCTCAATCCGGGTGATTACTTCGGCGAGATGTCCTTGCTCGATGAACGTCCGCGCAGCGCGACCGCGGCCGCGATGGAGCCTGTAAAAGTCTATTTGCTCTATAAAACCGAACTCGAAAAGCTTGTCCGACAAGTGCCACACATCGGCGCGGCGATCATGACCCACTTAGGAATGCTACTCGCCGCACGCCTTCGTTCGATTACCGATGTCGCTCCTATTTCGATCGCCTCCACCGTCAAAGTTAAAGAAGTCATATGACCCTGTCTGCCCGCGTGGTTCTTCCCCTGTTCATTCTGACAGCGGCTGCTTACTTTCTTTACCGGGTCCATGACGTTCTCTTGCCCTTCTTCTTAGCGGGTGCTCTCGCCTATTTATTTAATCCCCTAGTCAGATTTTTCGAAGTTCGCGGGCTAAGGCGCCGGCCTGTCGTGATCATTCTCTACGTTAGCTTAATGACCGTGCTGAGTCTCTCGTCCTACAAGCTGGCCTGGGTAGCGGCGCTTGAGGCCGAAGAAGCGGCGCACAATATGCCTGTTTACGTTGAGCAAGGCTCCAAAGCGTTCGCGAGTCTGCGAAAGTCACTGAAATGCGATTCCGCCCACGACGACCATCAGCCCTTCCAGATGCTCGTTCACCGTCTTTTCGATAACAGCAATTTGCTTGACTACATTGCCGCCGAAAGCAAAACGTGGCCGCAAGATGTGCTAAGCCGTATGCCATCCTTTGCGTTGGGAATTTTGCCCGTACTTGAAATTGCGTTTCTTGTGCCGTTCATAGGTTTCTTTTTGATTCAGGAAGGCCCCAAGTTTCGCGATCAGATTCTCGGCTGGGTCCCTTCGCGCTACGTCGAAATGGTTTTGGGGTTGATGGTCGAGATCGATAATTCTCTTGGAAAATATGTCCGCGGCATGTGTCTTGAATCTTTTTGTGTCGGATGTATCGCTTTGGCGGGATTTTGGATGATCGGTCTTGATTATTCCGTTCAGATCGCAGTGGTCGTTGGCTTAGCCAACATTGTGCCTTATGTGGGTCCCGTTTTAGGCTTGGTGCTTGGCGGAAGTGTCGCGCTCTTTCAGTGGGGGACGTTGGTGGGGATTACAAAAGTTTTCTTTGTCTGCATTGGAGTACGGTTCATCGAAGATTGGTTTATTCAGCCCACCGTCATGCGCTCAAGCGTGCACCTGCATCCGATTTTAATCGTTTTCTCACTCATGGCCGGCGCCAAACTCTTCGGATTTTGGGGCCTTCTTTTTGCGGTTCCCATTGCCTGTATGGTCAAAGTGCTTCTCGAAGTCCTCTGGCCCTGGTACCGATCGCAGTACGGACTTTCCACGCATTACCCACCGGCTGAAATCAGCCGCATCCCGCTGATCTAGATTAGGCGGCGGTCCAGAAGCTTCGTTGTTTCGCGTCTTCGATCAATGTTCGGTGATCAGTGAGTTCTGCTTGATCCTCTCCCGTAATCGTTTGATTTTGAAGTCCATTGCGGAGGCTATAGGTTTGATTTAGAGGCCTTTTAGGCCTTGCGCGGTGAGTCGGCGAGGTTGAACGGCAGTGAGTGAGTTCCTACGAGGCGAACTGGATTTCTTGAGAGTCGCCTTTGGCTTGATTGACGACCACGAGTTGTCCTTTGTCTTCTGCGCGAAGTTGTTCGTTTGCGTTTAACAGCTCGAACCCATAGATCGTGCCATCGGGCGCTAAGTCCACGTTTAGTTCATCGCTAATGTGGAGCGTTTGTACCTGAGCCGATTTTTCATGCAAGCGAATGTATGCAATATTGTATCGAGGGTCGTAAGTGAGTTTCATAGAAGCTCCTAAAAGTATTTCGTGATGACGGTGATCACAAGCCAGCCTGATTCTTCCACCGCATAGGCTTCAATCTGCTTAGTTTGATAATCACGACCTTGCCATTGTCCGTTCATTTGGAAATTATGCCTGAAACCGGTACGTCCAAACTTAGCCGGGAATCGTTCCCCTGACTGAATGGTTCTGATCACTTCAGATTCTGTGGCTCCTCGTTCAGATAGTCTCTGTTGAGCGTGAGGATGAAGTCGAACGTTCATTCTAAGCGTATTAAACAAAATCTTAGCTGTTTAGCCCTTCGCTGTGACTATGCGGAGAGGTTGAAGATGTCGCGCTTGAGGATGGCAAGTTCTCGGCGAGTTCCAGTAATGATTTCTCCGGAAGGTAATAGACCAGAATCTACGACAGCGGGCGTGTCAGGTACGCCCGCAACAGCGGCTTCAGCGTCAGACACAATAGAAAGTCTGGCTTTGAGGACGGCCTTGGGCATACCGAAGAGGCGCAAGAAAGACGCCCACAGCGAAGGAGCATGCTCACCCTTGCCGATCCAGCTGTAAGATTCTTTGAAATTGAAATTGGCATGTTTAATGAGGACGTTAGTAGATAAGAGCGCCGCGATCACGCCTCCGATAACCATCACACTCGTCGATCCGGACAGATAGCCTGAGAACGCCGCTGACGCGGCCATCGTGGTTATGGTTGTGTCCGACATGAGCGCCTTCACCGCTGGTCCGTTCTCCCCTTTAAGCGCATTTGGATTAAAGACCCGATGTATGTTGAATGATGCAATCCACGCGAACATCCCTGCTGAAATCACGGCAATCGCCATACCAGCCACACCTGTCGTGTGTCCAAACTGGGCCATAGCTCCCACCAATCCTAATCCAACAAGAATCGGCCGAACAAATTCTTGAATAAGTGCAAACAGCGGATGTCCCTTAAATTCCATGCCGCCAGTCCCCGTCTTTGAAGCTTGGAAAGCGGTGGGCAACTCGAGCGTCGATCCCACAGAACCTCTGAACTGATCTTGAAGCGCGGGCAAGGAGGAGTTGTGCAGCATCGATTGGGGATTCTTCAGATAGGACGCCAGCATCCTATTTAACAAGACAAGCTGATCTTTAAAGAACTCGGGCGTATGTGTCCATCCTATTTCACTTTCTTTTCGGCGAATATGCGCTTCTTCATGGGTCACCGTGTCGATAAGTTCCTTGAACATCACTTGCATTTCACGGGCCGAGACGCCAGCACCGTCCTGAATCAACTGATGCAAAGTCTCAAGTTGAGTGGTGATCATGGGTACATTCCAAGCAATGTTATGGCGACCGCTGGTGTAGGCCCAGGTAGCCTCGGCTTTGGAATAAAATTCGTGTATATGCGGCGCTAAGGATTCACCTTCAGGAAGAGACAGCACTAAAATGGTCTCCACAAGACTCTGCCAAGCGCGCAAAATGCCGGCTTGCGATTCTGCTTCGCCAATGGTCATAGGCTTTACTTCTGCGATCGACTCCTTTTCCATATGGTCTGCCATGACGGCATTGCCGATCGTGTTGTTCGATTCCGTTTTATCAATTTGAGATTTAAGCCACTCTGGAAGACGGGATCTAAACGTTTTGTCCGTTCTTGCACGAATAACAGCGTCAAACAATGAAATGGATGTTCCGTCTATGGTGATAGAAGGGTAACTCAGTAAGAGTTTTAAAATATTGCGTTCGCTTTTTCTGCCTTCTTCGAGGTATGGCGCCCATTGTATAGAAGCGTTGGGATCCGAGTGTAAAGCTTTTGCATCGGCCAGGATGAAGGAAGAATTGTCCTCAGGGTTTGAGCCTGGCATGTATTGCTCGG
>JAYWEN010000350.1:0-4634 GCA_043779245.1 Elusimicrobiota bacterium
ATTGAAGTTCGACTTGTTGATAAATCGGTCGCTACGGCGACGATTCAAACACGTGACTTCAAACCGGGGGATCACGTTGCGACGCAAGGTGTCCCACTATTGCGCGTGACTCAAATGGAAATCGAAGGCGGTGGCGAATGATTAATCGAATAATTCATTTCTCGGTCTATCACCGGGGCGTGGTGTTGTTGCTCACGGGGCTTATGGCATTAGCGGGATGGTCGTCGTTTCAGAGTCTCTCCATCGACGCCTTACCGGATGTGACGAACGTCCAGGTCCAGATTAATACGCCTGTGGTGGGGTTTTCTCCTGAAGAAACCGAGCGCAATGTCACTTTTCCAATTGAGACCTCAATGCGCGGCATCGCGGGGGTAACCCAAGTGCGCTCGCTTACGCGTTTTAATTTGTCGCAGGTGACCGTTGTGTTCGATGAAGATGTCGATATTTACCGGGCCAGGCAATTGGTTTTCGAGCGGCTGCAGCAAGCGTCCGCGATACTGCCCAAAGGAGTCCAGCCCCAACCCGGACCCGTCAGTTCAGGACTTGGCGAAATCATTCACTACTCCTTAGAGGCAGAGCAAATAACTACGGGCGAAGCGCGGATTCAGCAGTTGATGGAACTGCGCACGCTTCAGGAGTGGTTCGTAAAACCTCGCTTGCTTACCGTCAAAGGCGTCGCTGATGTCAACACGATTGGTGGTTTTGAAAGGCAATACCATGTGCAGCCCAATATCCAGAAGATGGCGGCGTATGGTCTTCACTTTAGTGACTTGGTGCAGGCATTGGAACGATCCAATCAAAATGTTGGCGGCGGTTATGTTCAGCAAACGGGCGAGCAATTCCTTGTCCAGGCGGTGGGCTTGTTTAAGACGGTGAATGATATCCGCCACGTGCCCATTCGAACGCTCGAGACTTTTCGCACCGTCACGATCGGAGACGTCGCCGAGGTAGCACTCGCGACGGAGCTGCGTTCCGGGGCTGCGCTCGTGAGGGGACAAGAGGCTGTGATTGGCACGGTGATGATGCTTCTCGGCGAAAATAGCCGGACCGTGGCGATTCGCGCAGGCGATCGCTTGAAGGAAATTCAAAAAGATCTCCCGTCAGGATACCGGCTTGAGATCCTCTATGACCGCTCGGAACTCGTGAAAGCGACGATTCGAACCGTTGAACATAACTTGCTTACCGGAGCCCTCCTGGTCGTTATCATTCTCTCGCTCATGATTGGGAATATGAGAGCTGCGCTCATCACGGCGGTCACCATCCCGTTATCGCTGCTTTTTGCCTTCATCTTCATGAAGCGTTTTGATATTTCTGGGAACCTCATGAGTTTAGGGGCGCTGGATTTCGGCATCGTAGTCGATGCAACGGTGATCGTGTTGGATCACTGTGTTCGCCTGGTTCACGAAAAGCGGCATGCGCTCGGGCGAGTGCTAAAAGCTTTCGAACTAAAAGATGCCATCGTGGAAGCGACGGTTCAAATGCGCACCGCTTCCTGTTTTGGAGAGCTCGTTATCGCCACGGTGTTCCTGCCGATCTTTTCTCTAGTCGGTGTTGAAGGGAAAATGTTCCGGCCTATGGCGCTCACCTTTATCTTTGCAGTCCTTGGGGCGCTCGTTTTGTCTTTTACCTTTGTCCCTGCGCTGGCAAGTCTTCTTCTGCGCAGCGAAGAGAAAGACACAAAACCTTGGCTCATGCGCCAAGCCGAGAAGCTCCATACACCGCTTCTGTCTGTATTCCTTCGTCATAGAGCAGGAACCGTGCTTGTCGGTGTGACAGCCATTTTGGCAGGCGTGTTTCTCTACTCACGGCTCGGGGGTGAGTTTTTGCCGCAATTGGATGAAGGATCGTTTCTGATCCAAGGGACGCGCCCCGTCAACGTGAGCATCGATCAATCGGTCATAATGCAAGCCAAAACAGAGAAAATTATATCGACGTTTCCGGAAGTGGCCTATACCTTTTCCAAAATCGGAACCTCAGAGATCGCCAATGATCCGATGGGCGTCAATCAAGCCGATAACTATGTCGCGTTTAAGGACCTGAAGGACTGGCCAAAGATTAACGGGCATCGCCGCAGTAAGGCCGAGTTGGCGGAGGCTATGTTCGAAAAGCTTCAGGCAGAGTTGCCGGGCCAATCGGTACTTCCAAGCCAGCCGATTCAGATGCGGTTTAACGATCTTCTGGAAGGGTCGAAAGCCGATGTTTCCGTAAAGCTTTATGGAGATGACCTGGACACGCTTGCACGCTATACCAAGCAGATCGCGGCTGTGGTTGAAAAAATCCGTGGAGCTGGCGAGGTCGAGACAGAGTTGCAAGGCACCTCGCCTCTCTTGCGTATCCAGCCGAAGGAAGGAATCATGCGGCAGTTGGGGGTGTCTAGCCAGGAAGTTCTAGAGGCTGTGGGAATCGCACTGGGGGGGCAGGAAGTGGGCGTTTTTTACGAAGGCGTGAAGCGCTTTCCCATTTTTATTCGCCTCAAAGAATCGCAGCGTTCGGACCTAGCCCTCATTAAAAATCTGCCCGTGGGCATTGGATCGAATGCGACATTGCCGCTTTCGCAAGCGGCCGACATAAGTTTCGTGCAAACGTATGGAACGATCATGAGAGAAAATGGCAAGCGTCGTGCCGCCGTCATGATCAATCCCCGAGGGCGTGACACCGAGAGCTTTGTAAAAGAGGCTCAAAAGGCAGTCAAGGAGCAGGTGAAACTTCCGCTTGGCTACTACACCGAATGGGGAGGAACGTTTAAAAATCTCCAGACGGCCCGATCGAGGCTTCTCGTGCTTGCGCCTCTCGCGATTTTGCTCGTGCTTATGATGATTTATGCGGCATTCCAAAGCGTGATTGAAACGGCCATCATCTTCATTGGCGTGCCGCTAGCCCTTGTGGGCGGGGTGATTGGTCTGCTTGCGAATGGGCTGCCCTTCAGCATCACGGCAGGAGTCGGATTTATTGCCCTCTCCGGGATCGCCGTATTGAACGGGGTTGTGCTCATGAATTATTTCAATGATCTGCGCCGTCAGGGGTTGCGCGGCGAGAAGCTTGTTCATCAAGGCACGCTCTTGCGGCTAAGGCCGGTTTTGATGACCGCCCTCGTGGATATTTTCGGATTTCTACCGATGATGTTGTCCTCTGGGGTTGGATCAGAAGTACAGAAACCGCTCGCTTCCGTTGTGATTGGCGGCATTTTCTCATCCACGCTGCTCACGCTGGCCATTTTGCCTGTTCTGTACGTGTTGTTTGAAAAGCAGATGAACGCACAAGAAAAGGAACAAGAGCAGCCACGTACAGAGAATAAAAACGCATAACTCCTCAACCTATGCATGCCGGGCCTCGCTCGGGCCTAGTTGGTAATACGTACGTCGCGGCAGCGTCGAGGTCTATCTATAAATCGTTGGCACAATTTGAATTCATAATGGAATTGTCGGCGCAACTCACTACCGGGATATATTGACTTACAAAGATGCAAACTACTATGCTCGAGTCTATAAATGAAAAGATATTTTTCTTTTGTCGTTAGCATTTCTTATCTTCTTCTCTCCGCCCACTGCACAATTCAAGCCGCTAGTTTTAGTCCTGCTTCTCACGAGGCTGTAGGGTGCGATCACGCGAAAAGTGAACCGTCGTGTCATGGTCATCACGAAAAAACCTCAGACGGACATTCTGATAATGCGGCCCCTTGCTGTACGCAATTAGCATGCAATACGACAGCCCTTCTTCCTTTCACGCCGCAGCTCGATAAACCGCACGTTATCGCTCAGGCCTGCAGCACTTTTTCAGATAATCTGATCTCTGATGTCTATATATCCGCTTTCGCTAGAAACACCGGACCGCCGACAGCAAGTCCGCCTAGTGGTTATTGTTCACTTCTCTCTTCCCGCGCTCCTCCTCTCGCCTAATCGATAGGGCATCTCGCCCTAGTTCGTTTCTGTAAATCCGTCCCTAATTATTCTGTTCTCGCTGTACAAGAAGTTTTAGTCCATCTTCAATCGTTTCGTGTAAGAGGAGCGTCAATGTTTCCGAAAAAGGCTGTCATATCATTCCTTATCGTTGGAAAAGTCGTCGTCTTCGCATGCGCCCTCTCAGTCGGCGCAAGCCGGACGCTTCCCCTAGACGGTATCGGACGACCGGCAGGAATTCAATTGATCTCGTATGAATCACCACATGAAATCGATGACAAGATCAAGAATTTATTAAAAAATCCATTGAGGGCTGATGATGCCGTACAGGTGGCCGTCTTGAACAATCGAAGATTTCAAGCCGCTCTCCAAGAGCTTGGAATCGCAAAAGGCGACTTCATCCAGCTCGTCCTCCCGCGAAATCCAGAATTCACAGGCAGCATCGGTTTTCCAGTGTCTGGGCACGCCAAATCTCACATGACGGCCGATCTGACACAAGACATCACAAGTCTCTTGCTGCGTTCAAGACGCAAAAGAATCGGAAACTTCCAGCTTCAAAATGCCTCAGCAGAAATCTCAAGCAAACTTTTGACGCTGATCGCTTCAGTCAAATCATCATATTACGAACTCCAAAGTCTCATGCAGATCGAGGCAAGCCTGCAAGGGATTGTAGAGGCCTCCGAGGCCTCGATTGAATTATCTGAGCGCCAACGAAAAGCTGGAACCATTAGCGACCTT
>JAYWEN010000351.1:0-3397 GCA_043779245.1 Elusimicrobiota bacterium
CGCGTCACGGTGCGTTTGGTACTGATAAACGGACTCTCGGCAGCAACGCCTTCAAGCTCCGGATGATCTGCCGCCCCGACGATCGCCACCGCCGCACCCATCGAATGTCCGTAAATGGCCAAGTGCTCGGTCGCCTCGGGCTTTACTTTTTTTATATAGGCCAGCGCGCTCTCGAAATCTTTGAGTTCAAGCGGACCCAGCGAGGTTAAATGCCCTTCGCTCTCGGCATGGCCCCTAAAGTCGTAATAGAACAAATTCCAAAGACCCGACTTCGCTAAACAAAGTGTATTGAGGAGACTGTCCCCGGCATTCGAACCCAGGCCATGGTGAATCAGAATCGTCTTGTTCGAGGCCGAAAGCGCGGCAATGAACCATCCGCTGAGCGTCAATCCATCATGAGACTTGAAGGAGACCTTTTCAAAGGCATATCCAAAATCACTCGGAGAATACGGCGCCGCTAAATAGGGAATCCGCGTGACTTCGGTTGATCCATACACACTGATGGCCAGAATAACGAGCGCGATCGCCGCACCCAGAACTTCTAAAAAGATCATGCGTCGTACGAATGGCTCTTGTCAGGAAATTGACCGCGTCTGACTTCTGAGGCATAGGTGCGGGCCGCTTTTTTAATCAGCCCGCGGAAATCGGCGTAGCGCTTTACAAAGCGCGGAGACGGTTTCTCGGTCAGCCCCAAGAGATCATCCACCACTAAGATTTGACCGTCGCAGTCGGGGCCTGCGCCAATACCGATGACTGGAACGTTGACCGCCCGCGACACGCGGCGGCCCAAAGCGGAGGGAACACATTCCAGGACAATCGAAAAGACACCGCCCTTTTCAAGCGCTTTGGCATCCGCTACAATTTTCGCCCACTGTGATTTTTGGCGCCCCTGAACTTTATACCCCCCAAATGCATGAACGGATTGAGGCGTCATTCCGATATGACCCATCACGGGAATCCCAATCGAGTGGAGCGCACGAACTGTCTTAGCCATCTCCGCACCACCTTCGAGTTTGATGGCTTCGGCCCCTGCTTTGAGCATACGTCCTGCATTACGAATCGCTTCTTCAACTGATGCTTGATAAGAAAGAAAAGGCATGTCCGTGACCAACAGCGCTCGACTGTTTCCCCGGGCCACTTTCTTTGTGTGATAAACCATATCTTCGACGGTCACGGGTAGGGTCGAGGAATACCCAAGCTTGACCATGCCGAGCGAATCGCCCACAAGAACGAGGTCCACGCCCGATTCATTTAAAAGCTGGGTCGTGGTGAGGTCGTAGCTCGTGAGAGCAACGATCTTATTCCCCTCACGCTTCATCGTTTGAAGCGAACGCGTCGTGACCTTATCCATGGGCTCCCAGCTCTTGGAGTGCTTCTCGCACGAAAGACCGATTATGAATCTCGGGGTGTGGAACGGTTAAGCGCGGGTGATCGATCGTTTCGTTTCCGTAAAGCAAGATATCGAGATCAATCAGTCGCGGTCCCCAACGCTCTTCCCGTTGGCGCCCCAGTTTGGTTTCGATCAAGAGGATTTGATCCAGGAGCTCGATCGGCGCGAGCGACGTCTCGATGGCGGCCACCGCATTCATAAAATCAGGCTGATCTTGAACGGGCCCGACGGGTTTAGTCTCGAGAGTTTGAGATACGCGTTTGACCTGAACACCGGGGACTGCGCGCAACAAAGCAATCGCATCAGAAATATTTCTGTCGCGATTTCCAAGATTAGAACCGAGGCCAATAAAGACAGTAATTATTTCACCCATTTAACGTTTTTGATGCGGTCGACGGCTTCCATCATGCGTTTTTCTTCGACGCTGAGGGCAAAACGCACGTAGCCTTCTCCGCTCGGGCCAAAACCGACGCCCGGCGTGCAGACCACTCCCACTTCATCGAGAAGTTTTGACGCTGTTTCAGTGGATGAGAAACCTTTAGGCGTATGCGCCCAGATGTAAAACGTCGCGCTCGGCCGAGGCATCGTCCAACCGGCATTCGTCATGGCCTCCACGAACATGTCGCGGCGTCTCCTGTAAAGTGTGCGCATTTCCTTCACAAAAGGCTCGGCGGCAGGATTTTCCAGCGCCGCGATGCCGGCTTCCTGGATTCCTTGAAAGGCCCCCGAGTCGACACTGTCTTTAATGCTCGCCAGTCCTTTAATCAAATCGGCGTTTCCACAGACCCATCCTAAACGCCAGCCGGTCATATTGAAGGTCTTGGACAGCGAATGGAATTCAATCCCCACCTCTTTGGCTCCTGGAATTTCCAAAAAGCTCAGCGGCGGCTCCTCGTAAAACATTTCGGAGTATGCGTTGTCGTAGGCGACAATCAGATGGTGTTTCTTGGCAAAGGCAACGGTCTCTTCGAGAAAGGCTCGAGGCGCGCTTGCCGCTACGGGATTATTTGGGTAGTTTAAAAAGAGAATCTTCGCCTTCGCAAGCACCTGAGCCGGGATGGCATTTAAGTCCGGAAGAAACGCTTTTTCTTCCTTCAAGGGCATGAGGTAAGGCTGACCGCCGGCAAAAAGCGTGGCGTTCTTGTACACCGGGTAGGCCGGATCGGGAACGAGCGTCACATCGCCCGGATTCACGAATGCGAGCGGCAGATGCCCCAAACCTTCTTTAGATCCGATGAGCGAATAAATTTCGGTCGCAGGATCGAGCGCCACATTGAAACGCTTTTTCATCCAGGTGGCGATGGCTTTGCGAAATGAAAGAAGGCCGGCACCAAAAGGATATTGGTGGTTCGACGCCTTTGCGATCGCCGCCTGTCCCGCTTTGACGATGAATTCGGGAGTCGGTCGATCGGGATCTCCGACTCCGAGGGAAATAATGTCGATACCGCGATCGATCGCGGCCTTTTTCTTGCGATCGATCTCGGCGAATAGATAGGGTGGCAGATCTTGAATTCTTTTACTGTATTCCATACTTGATCCTTTGAACCCTCATCCAGGTCGCCGAACGACTGGCGACCGCCTTCTCCCTACAGGGAGAAGGGTGTTCCCTCTCCGTGTAGGGAGAGGGCGTCCGAGAGGGACGGGTGAGGGTGTGTCTATTCTTCACTGACAAAGTTTCTCAAGACCCCGACCCCTTCGACGAGAACTTGAACCTCATCGCCGGCTTTTAACGGTCCCACGCCTTGCGGAGTTCCGGTGGAAATCAAATCACCCGGGAGAAGCGTCATGATGCCTGAGATGTGCGAAATTAATTTTGGTATTGAAAAAATCATTTTGCTTGTATGGCCCTGCTGCAGCACGCGGTGATTGACACACGCTTCCACGCGCAGCTGGTCATGCGGCAAATCGCTTGAGATCCAGGGTCCCACCGGGCAAAAGGTATCGAAGGATTTGGAACGCGCCCATTGACTGTCTTTCTTTTGCAGGTCGCGCGCTGTCACGTCATTC
>JAYWEN010000352.1:0-3094 GCA_043779245.1 Elusimicrobiota bacterium
CATATCTATTTCCGAGGACATCTCCCCCCTGCTGAGATCTATCCAGTCCTGGATTTGACGGTCGTGCCATCTTTATGGGATGAGCCATTCGGCCGTGTAATAATAGAGTCCTTTAGCCATGGCATACCTGTATTGGCTTCAAATCGCGGTGGCTTGGACGAACTGGTGACTACAGGTATAACTGGACTTGTCTTTGATCCAACCCGAGACGGTGCGCTGGCGGAGTGTCTGCTCAAAATGACTCCCCAAGACTGTCGCACGTATAGGACGGCGTGCCTCGTCGAAGCAGCTAGGTTTTCGGAAGCGGCCATTTCGCTTAAGTATGAAGAGCTCTACTCTGAAGTTTTATGAATATCTTGTCCCCTCTCAAAAATCTCCGACAGATTTCATTCGTAGAGACCTGTTGTTTTCTTTATATTTTCTTTAACCTGAACGAAGGAATCTTGCGTTGGATTTTTGTCCTTCAAGGCGCTCCATGGTTAATCTACCTGCGCGACGCTTTTCTTATCATTGCTGGAATATGTGCTATCTATCAGCCTCTGACCAAAAGAGATCACCGCCAGACAGCTTACCTAGGTGCCGCGTTATTTTTTTTAATAGTTTGGATGATTCTTGGCAGTTTACTGCTCACTGGCTGGGCGCAAAGCCTGTTCGGCTTCAAGCTGTTCCTGCCCACCCTTGTAGGCATGGCCGTGGGACCCCGACTCCTTACGAAACGTGAAACCATTCCCGTATTTGCTTTTTTCTGGCTGATAGCTTTGTCAGGCGTAATCCTTTCGCGGTTTATAGATATACCGTGGGCAGATTTTGCTTACACTATAGGCGACACAGAGGTTGAAGGGCAGAGACAATGGTCCATCCATGGGACTTACCGGTTGGGCGGATTCAGCAGAGCCTCTTTTGAGGCGGGCATCCAAATAGGTTTCCTAGGCATGTTTCTCGTTTGCCGGAGCTCCAAATGGCTGATCAGACTATTCGTCATTCTGCTATCCGGTTGGGGGCTTTACCTGACCACCTCTCGTAGTGCAGTGATTGGCATGGGCCTGGCACTCACAGTGTGGTCCTTCCTTTCCTGCATTAAGTCTAAGCCAGCTCGTTTGCCTCTTCTTTGCCTGCCTTTGCTCTCTCCCGCTGTTCTTTTTATCGGCTGTGCTATTCCAGAGGTAGCTAGGTATGTTACCACCTTGGGCGGAGGCGGGCTTACCTCTACTTCCTCATTTAACGAACGGGCAGAAACTGTCTGGCGCGATGGCCTTTCCTTATTAGACAATCACGGCTCAATTTGGTTCGGACGTGGTATCGGCGGGATTGGTGGCGCACAGAAAAATTTTGAAATCAACCTCTACAATCCTGCAGATAACTTTGCGCTCTATATGCTCGTCACGTTTGGAGTTGTCGGTACCATTTTTATCTTTGGATTCTTTATCCGACGTTGGTACTACCTTCTCAAATCAAGCGATCAAAACGACTCACTTTTGCTAATTATCAGTTCTTTTTGCATCGGTGTTGGCGTTTTTCTTAACTGTGTAGAAAACGGCCTTCTCAGCTTCTTGCTTGGCAGCACCATGTTGAGCTTACTACCCCGATCTAACGTGAGTGGCACAAGAAATCTTCACGAACGGCGCCGGGGCGCATCGTCCCTAATGCGAGCCGCCCTAATCCGTCCACTCTCCGTCATTTTGCTGATTCTGCCGGTCTGCGCTCAGGGGCAATTTGTGAATTTATCGCCATTTGTTCTTGGGGTTGGGCTGCAAGCCGGCACCACGCCGATCGGTCCGACTCTCGAACGTATAGCTGCCACTGGCTGCAAATCCATCCGCACCGACATATTTTGGAATCACGTTGAAATGGAAAAAGGGCGTCTCGTCATGCCTGGTCGCTATCTAGAAATGATAAACAACTGTAATAGGCTGGAGATCGACCCCATTGTTATTCTCGACTACTCCAATCTTAACTACGGCGGGTCTTACCCACTCAACGATGAGGCGCTTGCAGCTTACCAACGTTTCGCAGAATTCGTCGTAACTACTTTCGCTGGTAAAATCAGGTGCGTCGAAATCTGGAATGAGTGGAATTGGGGGGCCGGGGTTCCAAAGAGTGCAGGAAAAGGTACTGCCGAAGGTTACGTAAGGCTCATCAGTCAAGTGGAGCCTGCACTGCATCGCATTGACCCTAAACTCCTCATCCTTGGGGGTGGCATGGCATTTTCAGGAGAAACAGTTGGCGACACCTGGTTGCGCGAAGCCCTTACACTTGGGTTGGCTCGACATATTGGAGGACTCTCCATTCACCCTTACTGCTTTAGCCTGCCCCTTACTGAGAGAACTCCCGAAGTTGGATTTCGAGAGCGTCTGCAAAATGTCTCCAGCATTCTAAAAGATTTTCCAGACGCCGCCCAGATGCCCATCTACATCACAGAAATTGGCTGGCCTAACCATACCGGAAAATCCGGCACTCCTCCGAACCTGGTCGCCCAGTTTTTGCCCCGCTGCGTGGAAGTCGCCCGCAGCTTTCCTAACTGTCGCGGCATCTGGTGGTATAACTGGCGCGACAATGGAACGGATCCCGCCAATAAAGAGCACAATTTCGGCTTAAACGATTTTAACGATCATCCGAAGCCCGCCCTTCAGACTTTCCACGACGCCTGTGAAAAACTCTCCGGCACCACTCCATGATGATTGGCAAAAGAACTCGCGACCTCAGCGTCAACCTACGCACCTTGGGGCATTTTACTACTGGGGTGCAGCGCTACCTGCATGGTATTTTGCCACATTTAAAAAACGAGTTATTGGAAATCAAACCACACCGTTCTTTACAAGGCATTGCCGGGCATCTTTGGGAGCAAGCCATCCTGCCTTGGCAACTCAATGGCAGCCTGCTCTGGAGCCCTGGCAATACCGGCCCTCTGGGAGTTGGTCGGCAGGTGATCACAATGCACGACGCTAGCAGCCTCGAGCATCCGGAGTGGTTTGAACCACGATTCGCCGCTTGGTATCGTTTCATGCTGCCCCGGCTGGCGAAAAAAGTCCGGCGCATCATCACGGTTTCTGAAATAATGAAAATACGGCTGGCCAGCCTGCTCTCTATCTCCGAG
>JAYWEN010000353.1:0-7553 GCA_043779245.1 Elusimicrobiota bacterium
TTCGAGACGGTGCTGGCGAACGACAGCTTGGCGCTGGGCTTCCATCTCGCGCGCGAGCAAGGTCACATAGGCGTGGGCTTCCGTATTGGTAGGATCGCGGCGCAGGACGTCCATGAACGCATCCATGGCTTTGGACCAATTGCGTTGTTCGAACGCGGCAATTCCTTCTGAAATTTCCGCCGCGCGGGTTGGGGTGCTAGCGGCGAGCAGACTCACGAGCGTCAAAGAGATCGTGCGCATTCGCGGGTTCATCGAATCACCATCAACTTGCCGTTCTTGCTGTCAACGGAAGATTCAACACGCCACAGATAAACTCCGCTGGCTACCGGATCGCCGGTCTGTGTTTTGACGTCCCACACTTCCTGCTGCATGGTTCCACCCAAATCGGAATGATGAAGCGTTCTTGCGAGCTCGCCGCTCAGCGTGTAGATCTTAATTGTGCATTCTGAAGGCAAGGTATTGAACGTGATGCCGCCAGCCTCCGTGCCTGTTTGGTTCGAATCGCTGCCCGCTTTGGGTCCGTGAGGACGCCAGGGCACTGGGAACGCGTAGCTATCGGATGCGCTACCATCAGCGCTTCCCATCAATGCGAACGTAGTAAATGAGGTGATGGGTGCGGTCACCGTGTGGAACCCAAGCGCGTTTTGGCTGGCCGGAATTTTCACCCAGAGCTTATGCTTCTCATCCAAGGCCCAGATCGAAAGTGTTTGGGAGCGGACGACTCGGCCAGCGGCACTCGGAGCATTCAGACCACCGCCGTAACTGATTGTGACTTGGGCTGGCTTGGAAAGTGGTCCCATGCGGTCGCCTTGAGCATTGTAGGCGCTGATTTCCTGGATCGATAAAGGAACTCGGTAATCCCCTCCGGCTGCGTGCGCTTTTTCATTGGCCTCTTGAATGATCTTCGGATCGGCGTGAAGGGGCGACGATACAGGATCGCGGCTTAAGAGGACAGCCGAGAACTGCGCGAGCGATTCAGTGGGAATGGAAATAGACAAGGGTCCGACAGTCCCGGCACCGGAGGCGGCTATGAGTCCTGGCGCGGTGATCGGGTAGAGAACAACATTCTCTTCCCTGGGATTTAGGATCGTTAGAAAGTAAACATGGTAGGTGTCATCGAGTAGAAAATTGTTGCCACTTATTATCTGGGGCGTAATCTGAATATCGTAGAGAGTGTTCGCGAGCCATGCCGTCGCTGGGCGAAGCGTCACCGTGGGACTCGATAGATTGGCGACAAATGTAAATGAAGACACCGCGGTCGTGGCTTGGCCCATGTGGTCCACGGCGACCACCGCTTTGATGCCGTCAGCGATTGTGGCGGGATCAATGGATTCCGAGAAGGTGAGGACGACTGGCGCGCTCAGTGACACGCCGACTTGAACGTGATCTTGGAAAAACGTTTTGGCGTCGAGTTCTCCGATTTGTGCGGAGAGAAATTTCGTCGTTTGGCCATTCCCAAAGCGCCCGCCAATATAGCCAGAAATCAATGAATAAGGGTCCACGGCGGTCAGGTTCCCGGACACAGGTTCCCCCCACGCAAAGGCCATGGAAAAATCGGTGCTCGCAATCTGAGCGCTTCCGGTAGCCCCGGTAAGGTCTTTGGTAATGACGTAATCTCCTCCGGACATTTGACCGGACCAGGCGACCGAGGCCGCACAAAGAAGAACGATATTACTGAGGAGTGATCGCTTTAAGTTTTTCATACGTTTGTTTCATCATTTGCAATGCTTCGGGATGCGACGGATCGACCTCGAGCGCTTTGTTGAAGTCCACAAGCGCGTCGGAATAGTGGGAGCGACGGTATTCTTTCATCCCTTGTTGATACCAATCCTGAGCCATCACAAGTGGATCGACAGGGGTGGTTCCAAAGCGGAAGGTGAGACCAAATCGATGCGACTGTCCCAAATTTCCAGCGCTTGCGAAAGCATAGTCCACTTGAATAGTCCGAAAACGGAGACCCGCACCCAAACGCAAACCGCTGCCCAGATCTCCTTGCGAGGAGTATCCGGCGCGCAAAATGAGCAGCTGAAGAGTCGACAGTTCGACACCAGCCCCGATCGTACGGCGGCCGTCATTGGGTTGCGAGACGTCGGTGGCCACCGTCAGCGTTTCCCCCAGCCAGATCCCCGTCCACGAAAGGCCGGCGTTCAGACTGCGAGGTAAAGGAAAGGATTCCCGATCAAATTTAAGACTCGATCCTAAATTGCGTACGGTGAGTCCCGCTTTCATCCCTTCGAAGACCTCCCCAAACTTTTTTCCTGGCGTGTAGAGCAACCCGCCATCCAAGGCATAGGCCCGCGCAGACACGGTGTCCAATTTTTCTTGAATGACTTTTCCTGTCACTCCGACCGAGAGCTGCGAGCCCATGCGCCGGTCTTTTAAAAGCGGACGGGCATAGCTAAACGCCAAAGCGGCATCGCTCGCACCGACTTGTCCGTTGGGTTGACCGGAGGCATCGTACGCATCAAATTTTCCGATGCTCAAATAGGTGATGCTGCCAGCGAAGGTTCCGAGGTTTGCCGTAGGATGGGCGTAGGCTGCGTACTGCGATTGAATATCTTGAAAATATTGGGTTTGAACAAATCCGGCCTCGCGGTTTTGAAGCTGAGCTAGTCCGGCGGGATTCCAGTACGTGGCATAAACGTCATCGGCAAGGCCCACTTGGGCTTCACCCATGGCGACCGCTCGAGGTCCAATTCCCAGTTTCAGGAAGTTGGCAGAGGTCGAGCCTGCATCGCCCGCTTCGGCCATCCCGTTGCTAAGTCCAAGACAAAGTATGACTAATAGTCTTTTCATAGAAGGCTCACTCCCTTAGAGGAGTTTGCCGGAATTTTATTCACTTTTATTTCTAATGAGACCGGTCCTGGTGTGACGCTTAGAAGGATACTTTATGTTCTAAAGATGAGCCATAGGGCCAGAGGCTATAAACGCAGGGCCGGACGGCCCATCTACTACTAGGGTCTGGCTATGCGGCTTCGCGTTGCTGCTTTTTTTCGTGGAAAATTTTCAGTTCCTTGACGGTAAGCTCTGACACTCGTATACGAGCCCGCTCAATGAGCGCTGCAGCATTTTCCCCTCCCAGTAAGGCGTTAACCAACGTTGGAAACAGCTGGTCTTGGAAAATCAGTTTTGAGACGGCGCGTTTTAATACAGAGGGGGAGGCAAGAATGATATCGTCGAGAACAATTGTGCCATTTTCTTCGTGAAACCATCGGGCGACCTCCATGGACGCCGCCCAAATCGACGCGTTGCTCAGATGAAGGGTGGCGGAGTCAAAAAGGCGCCAAAGCTCTACTTCTGCCAAAAGCGTGGGTTGGTTCAAGATTTGTAGGCTGACGGGTTTCAGAAACGCGAGCGTCGACGACGCATGAAAAAGACGGTGAAAATCGCTAGTTCTATAGATTTGGTCGATATCGAGGTTAGGGTTGGATCGCTGAATGGAATCAATCATGGCCATCTCTTGCGTGTAGCTCGTGTTTCTCTCATACCAACGGCTGAATGTCTCATAGTCCACCTCAGAGCCAACACCTTCCTGGATCCATTGTTTGAATGGCTGGGTATCGGGGGATGTTTCGCGACTGTAAAATTCCCATAAAAGCTCGCGTGTTTTCCATGACGTCATCGCTTCGTGAAGCCGAAGCTCAAAGGCCGTTAGAAAACCTTCCTCAGGCAAATACTTTACATGCAGATATTCATGAAGAAGGATCGACAAGACTGCCGCGGGGTTTTTGATGTTTCGGGAGACAAGTGAAAAACGGTAGTCCACCCCACCTTGATGGGTGACGATGGTGATGCCTCCGTGTGTCGGAACCTGGAATGCACGAGCAGGCACGCTGGGCGTATCGACAAAACGAACAGGAATTGTTTCCCTTAAAAGGGTTTCTAACGTGCTGATCCAGACTCTCTCTTCAGGAGTCGATGGTAATTCACTTTGAATGAAATTCCAGGGGTCTTGCGAATGGACTACTTTATGGCTCCACGTAGTCAGGGGTTGATGAAGCTGCTTGAGGTGATTAAAAATCCTTTCTCGTTCAGCGAAGTTCGCCGATGGCGCGTGGGTCAAGTCGGTGTGGATAATCAAGAGCTCTTCGGTCAACAAATCGCGGGCATGCCGCAGGATTTCGGTCAAGGGTTTGTATGAAATCAGATCCATCGTCGATCCATCGCCATTCTCGTGCGCGGGGCCGATGATGGCTGGATTGTGTTGTCCGGTCGAGATAGAGTCGCTCGGATCCATAATTTGAATCGTAATTTCTTGGCCCACGGGGTTTCCCTCGTGCTCGAGAGTCTTGGCAATACTGATCGCGGAACCTTGTCGATGATTGGACCCTCTAAAGACCGTGGAGTCGTCGTAAATATGGAGCTGGCGGTTCGGAATATCCCACGTCAGGTAGATGGTTGGCCATTCTTCTCGTAACATTCCCGCAACGTCGGCTCGCTCATAGGCTTCAGTCATCGCTTGGTTGAGAACGACGCGCGTGTCATTGATTGTTTTTTCACGATTCGGGAAATCGGTCGAAAGAAATTCGGATAGTAATTTCCCGACGTGGAATGAAAATGGGTCCTTATCCAATTCCGAAAGGCGCCAATTTTCCCTATTAATCCAACTTACATCCGTCGAAAAATAGAGTCCACCTGTGTTTTGAAAAAGAGGTACGGATTTAGGATCCATCCATTGAATGGGATTTAGTTGATAAGGACTAAGCACTTGCGTCAACGCGGGACCTTTCCAGCGTTGGGCCACGATTTGTTTCAGCGTGGCCGCGCGCTCGGAAAGTTTGCGGTTCGGCTGAACGATTATGGCTGGTCTTGGATCGGGAACCGGGAGTGGCCATTTCTTGATGGGGTCGAAATCAGACATTCCTCCCAAGGTCCAGTCCCCCAAATTTCGTATGTTTCCCTCGAGCTCGCTTGATCCCTTATATTCATGTTGAATGAAATCGTTCAGTCGGCGGACAAAAGAGGCGATGGATTGTTGCACCTCGGACGACGGCTCATTCTTTACTTGTTGCGCCAAGGTTTCCAACACAGATTCCAAAAAAGCGATCTTAACTAAGGGTTCATGAATACGATGCAACTTCGATCCTAGGATTTTTAAAAGAGCTTCTTCATAGCCAAGACGCAGACCATGCAGCAGAATACCGACGCGTAATCGATGCTCCTTTCCTGGCGGTGGAAGAATCGTGTCCATGGCCCAGGCCCAATCGGCTAAAGCCTGCTGCATGGTTTGTATCACGGATCGCGTTTCAATTTCTGAGTGGAGGTTCGCGTATTGTGTGTAGCAAAGGTTGGCGAGTTCCCAATTGATTTGATGAACGTCGCGGAGTTTTTGAGAGGACTTTGGAGACTGCAGGTTTTCCCAAGCCGCTTCGAGAAAGCCCCAAAACAAAACCCTTAGGGCAAATTGCTTTTGTATGTGAGTTTTGCGAAACAGATCTTTTACGAGAGTAATGCGTAAGGCCTCGATCAGTTTCTCGTCGTACGCTTTGGGGTCCATTTCAAGCGACGGCAGTGATTCCACGAAATCCGGACCAAGGATAGATAGGGCAGTCCGTGTGAAGTCGTCCGAGCATCCGATTCTCCCAAACGAGAGTTGTAGTCTAAAGAAGTCGTTGTCTCCGGAGAGGTCGGATTCAGCCCGTGAATTGTATGCAGTCCACTCCTCCAAGGCGACGCCATAGGCATCCTCGGCGTGGCTCTGGCCATTGGCGAGCAATTCTTCAATCTTGTCTTTGGTCGAGAAATCGACCAGCAGATGTGGGATGAAATTGGCTACGCGCAAATAAATGATCAGTGGGGTTCCAGCGAGCGAAGGAGCCATTAGGATCCCGGTTATTAACAGAAACGTTTGGGAAAGGGTGATGATCCAGAGTGGACTCGTGAATAGCGCCGATCCATGGGCCAGATGCCATACCACTCTTAGTCCAATAAAGATGACGACCGTTGGTTCTTGTAATTGAAACGGAATTTTAAAAATCCAATGGCTGAGCAAGGTGCCACCCCAGACAAATACGCCGGACTCCAAAAAGACGGGCGCCAGGATTTGTCCAATCACATAGCCAAACGTGTCCTCGAGCCTGTTGTAGAGCCCTTGCAGCCAAGGCCAACGCCCGCCAGGAGGAGGGATCATCGGTCGGCGCAGCCATCCTTTGTGCGGTTCGATCGGGGGAAATTTACCTTTAAATTTGATGCCCATGGCGATGGCGATCGCGATCAACAGAAATCCGCACACGATCGTAGAGGCCTGAATCCATCCGGTATAGGCGACCCAACTGGCCATGAGAAGTCCAACAATCTGAAGTCCCGACACAATACTTTGGTATCGCGCTTCAACGCGGAGATAGAGTTTTTCGGGAACGTACATTTCGAGAAATCGATTGCCTAAAAGTGTGAGCGAGGTTTGACAAAATCCGACAGCGAGTACCGTGACCAGACTAAATCCCGTATGCAGGAAGAGGATCGATACGATTAGAGAAAATCCCAGCATCCCCAACAAAGGCCATCGCATACGCTTTGGTTTTAAGGAATCTTCGCGAACACGGCCAAAGTGCGATAAGCCGGTTACGACTGTGGCGAGTACATTGCCAACGTAAAACGAGGTTTGGAAATAAGGGAGAAGGTCTGCATGCGATGCGCTTTTTAGCAGTGCCGGCAAAAGACTCATGAAAGGATATGCCAATAAAACGGATGTAAAAGACATGACGTAGACGGCGATGACGGAGGGGCTCTTCCTCCAGGCGCTGAAGGAGTTGTCATATTTGGCGAGCAATGGATCCTCGGTCCCCTTGGGATGCGTAGGAATTTCAGGGAAGGTGATGTAGACCACTCCGAGAATGTAAAAGAGATAACTGATCGCATTCACGAGAAAGGCCCCGCCAAATCCCCAGAAATAAATAATCGTTGCTCCCAGCCCGGGGCCGATGGATGAGGCAATGAGTGTTTTTCCTTGATTCGCCGTGGAAGCCAGTCCGCGCATGTGCTGTTTGTCATGGACCGATGAATTCAAAATCTGCTTAAAAATGGGCGACCCCAGCGACACACCCACACCATTGAAGAACGATAAAATCATCACGTGCCAAATCTGAACCGTATTCGTGTAGACGAGGCCTGCCAGGAGAAGCGGCGGAATCATACGACTCACGGTGGATGCGATATAGTGCGGTTTCGTCACGCGATCAAGCCATGAGCCAATGATGAGTGAGGTCAGAAATCTTCCGAGGATGAGCATCGCGACGGAAACACCGACCAGTTCGACGTGATGGAAATAAACCTGAAAAAGTATTGCTTCAGCGTAGACTTGTACGCTAGTGCCCGCATCCGAAACTCCGGAGCTCAAAAGGAGCACTAATGGATCTGCCCAGAAAACTTTCGGTGGCTTTTCCAGTCGCTCTTTGGTTTGTTCGATTTGGTGAATGAGGCCTTGGTTTACCGCCCCATCACGCCGGAAAAAATTACGAAGCCGGGAAGACAGGGCTCTTTCTTGGAAGAGTTCCGTATGGTTTGGGTGGCTGGATTGTGCTGGCGACTGAAGGGCTTCTGCCGCGGAGTTTTGG
>JAYWEN010000354.1:0-10955 GCA_043779245.1 Elusimicrobiota bacterium
TAGAAAAAATTTAAGGATGTCTTTGAGCCCGTAGCCTTGGTCCTTTCGCTCTAAATCCTGAGAAGCCTTGATCCATTTATCCATACCTACTAAACTTACGCCTTTCACGAGCGCGCGTAGAAATGCCTGAGCTGGCAGAATCCCTGGGCCTTCACTTCCCGAATCGTTCAAAATCAAGAAATTGAGATGCGCCACAGCGTTTACCAACGCCTCCGCAGAAGGTTTTTCTTTTTGAAATTCACCTTTCGGAAACAGTTTCTGAATGGTTTCAAGCAATTCAATTACTTTGAGGCCCCGTGAGCCGGCATGTCGAAGTTTCGAGAGATGGTCCGATCCCAGCTCTCCGGCGTCAGGGGTGAGGAGCTCGACGTTGGTCACGAGTCGATCAACAGTAGGTCCCGGTAAAAGTCTGTAGAGTTCCAACGTCAAAAGTCTCGCCGTATCATCATGAATGTGGCGGAGTGTGATCAACTGAGATAAGGAGTTTCCTCCGACTGCTTGGGGCAGATCAATCTGCGATTTGATGGAGGGGTAACGCTTTAATTCTGTTAATATCGCGTCTCTTTCATCCTCTGTAGGATTCTCATTTTTAAGCATTTCTAACAGGGTTGAAGCTCGGCGTTCCAGGTCTCGAGGACCTTTTACCAAAAGCTGCCGTGCAGCGGCCGCCATCACCATGTCGGGGTCTCGCATTTTCATTTCATTGATAAGCCGGAACACAACACTAATCACATCAGCAAGTTCTTGTTCTTCATCGGAATCACGCGGAGTCGATGTCTGCATCACAAGTACGAGTTTCCATAAAGTTTGGAACTGTGCTAGAAAGTTTTTGTCTTGTCCGTCGATTGATTGGGCCAACAATGCCTCCGCACGTTCGCTCCACGGGGCAATCGGCAAACGATGATGGACCGCTTTGGAAAGTTTGGCGCTTTCGGTTAGTAAAAAGTGATTAAGTGCGAGGATTGTCGGCGCCGAGAGGTTCGGCGGAGAAGAGCTTGTGGTACTCATGTGTGTTTTTCTTCGTTCGGAGTAAGGGAGCAGCGATGGGGACCGCTGGTCTTCTATATCCAATGCCGCCAGAAGTAAAGTGAGGTCTTTTAGTTGTTTTTTGAATGAATCCACAAGGACGCCTTGATTGTTTGCAAACAAGTTCTGAAAAAGTAAGTAGTTTTGAGAATCCTCCATGAACTTTAGGAAATCCTTGAGGATGATTTGCAACTCCTTACGGGCGGCACCGGAATCTTCGGACAGAGTCATAGAGGGCATTAAACCAGGAACGTCTGCGGCGCGGCGAATAAGCGTATATAAAAGGTGTCGACGCCCCATATAAAATTCCTCTTTGTCCTCTTCGGACAGTAAAGAATAGCGTTTCATGATTAACGGCAACGCGTTCCGAACAGCTTCGGACACGGTTGTGATGGGGTCGTCTGTTGTACGGAGTTTGTATTCGTAATCGGCCAAATGAGCGGCATCGTCGCTCATTAAAACCTGAGATGGGGCCGTTACGTTTCTTGCGGGCGACTCCAGCCTCTTAATCGCTTCGATCAATTCGTTTCCATACATGGGAAAACTTTCCATGAGATTGCGATCAATTTCTTCTTTGAGCGCCGCGATGACCTCATCCTTAAGTTCACGAAGAGAGTGCGATGCAAAATCTTCCTTCTGCAGCGCTATGGCCCCCTCCATCCATGACTCTGGGGGAATGGTCGGAAAGCGTCGCCCTAAACGCGAAATCATGGCCTGCTTGTCTGGGCTGTCAGATAAATCTTCGGTAATGCGCTTCCAGCCGTACCAAGGACCCCGATCACGGACATGACGTAGTAAGTGTCTTAAAATGGTTCGCGGATGCCGAAAGCGGCCATAGCGCATTAGGGCGAAGGTTGATGAAATGAGGTATGTCGAAAATGGAGTGCCGTTCGTCTCCAACATATGTCGCGTATCTGTAGGATGGCCAAAATAGTGATGCACAATTCTTAAAGCTCGATAGATATCGCTCACGAATGTGTCATCGATGGGGCCAGGTCTATTGGCTTCAGGAATTCCCACAGGACGACTCACCGCATCCACTTCCGACCACTCCTCAGCGTTTCTCGACGGTATGAATGTTTTTTGAGACCGCAGAATCTTTAAGGTTTCCTCAAACGTAGCGTTCGAAAGCGGGGCATTGTGCACAGTAAAATCCTCGACAATCCCCTTGGTCTTCATTTTGTCCAAATCATGAGTCATGCGCATTAAGGCGTTCGCTTCGTTTATGTCCTCTGATAGTGAATCGTCTTTTGATCCTTGAGGCACGACAAGGATGCAGTCAAGGATCCGTGAACTTTCAGGATCGATATGAGTCGATTCGATATCAATTCCACGCTTCGATAAGCGTTTCACAAACTGCAAAAAGGCAATGGGGTCTTCGGACAAGACTACGGTGACTTGTAGCCTGCGTGCTTGAGAGGGAGGCTGATTCGTGCCCCTGGCACGCAAGAGCGTGAATTTAAGACGTTGTTCTAAAGCAAAGACCTGTTGTGTGGAGAGCTTTTTGGGAAATCCGAGCGATATCTTGAACCCTCCGGGAGTCAATGATTGGTCGACTTTCGCCGGAGTTCCCGCCAGGGGGTGCGTGACTTCTAAAATGTCGGCCAGCAAGGCTACCTGATTTTCATCTGCTTGGACGACAACTTCATGGCCGTCCTTTGTTTCATGAATGTCAACATTGAACTGTACAAAATGGAAGCGAAACCATTCCGCAAAGTCTGCGCCAAATCGTGTAAATATCGCGGTTTGAGCATGCTGTAGGTCTTGGCCGATCCCCATTGAAATATAAAAATCTTCCCGATTCGTAAGACCTATCCACCGACAAGCGCCATCGACCACCTCGTTTTGGAAATCAGGATTCGATATGTCTCCGTAATTGGCGCGTACATAGTCTCGCCCCTGCTTCAGCCATCGCACTTCGTCATCCGATCGGTGACCCAAATGTTTCCTCCGTCGAGCACGCTGCAAATCGCGATAAAGGGCTAAATACCCCCAGGCTGAGGTAATGTGCTTTAAGACTTCTACATCCGCTGATGGGCTGTGCTTGAGCGCTGAAACATCTTTATTCATTAAAAGAATGTCTCCAGGCTGAAGCTCACTTTGTAAACGCAACGGTGTAAGGATGTAAATAGTGCGTTTGGGATCGGCTAGGTCCGACCGCGGGGACGCACGAACAATTTCGTGGTAGGCGCCAGGATCAGCTCCAATTTGCGGATGACAGATCGCGTCCAGCGCAGTCGGATTCTGTCTCGCGCCGTGTTTAAGCAAACGTGGAAGTCTAAGAATGTCCCATTCCTCATGGGCCAGCTGTTCTTGGGACACAGGAATGTGCTCAAAATCGCCTAGCGACAGGGGGGGCCGGGCAATTCGAACATAAGCGGTATCCTCGAGCTCCTGCGCGATGGCGCTCGCATCGGTACTGAAATTCCCAGTGAGTTGCGGATCGATATGTGAGAGCTGTTGTCCTTCGGTTGGACTCCTATCTCTACGTCTTAGAACCCAGTTGTCTACGATCCGTTTTAGTTTAGTCCACCAATGGGGAAATCTATAAGAAACTGGGGAATGTCCTGAAATATAAATTTTGTGATAGGCCTCTGTCATAATTTGCATTTCAATGGGAACACTATTCCCTGGCGAATAAAAATATCTGAATTTTGATATCTGGTATGACAGTTGACCATCGGGCGCACGAATGGTTTTTGTTCCAAGGCTCATTCGTTCAATAGGTTTCTCTGCGGTTCCTAGTTCTGCATCGAGGCTCTGGCATATTTCATTCAACTCTTGTGAGCCCGGTACAATTATCATGATCCCCAAAGGATCTAGTTGATCCTCGATGATCTCTTGAGCCAAAGCTTTTTGAAACCTGCTGTAGTAGCTTTTAACGCGCGTCGACACGGTCGCAGAGATTGTGTGCCGCCTCCCATGCAGAATTGATCGGGCGCGTTCTGCCAAAGTCTCTAGTTCCTTTTCAGCTTCTTGAGCTGTTAAACCCAACGTTTGATGATGGAGACGTTTCGTTTGTTGATACGCTACCGGGTCGTTGATTTTAAATGCGCTGTTGTACATCATTGCGGCAACGGACCCCTTCCCGTGACGTTCCGTCAATGGGGCAATCACAAATTCGATCCGACGGGCGGCACGGGAAATGAGGGTCGTCTCTTCCGGAAGAAGAGTTGTAAGTCGATTCGTCTGTTTGGCCGAGACCAAAGCGAGTAAAGATGGGTAGTCAACTTCTTTTTCGGAGGCGAATTGGCGAATTTGTTGCAACTCAAAGTTATTCAAATTTTCAGCCGAATAATTGGGTCCAATTGGAAAAGCAGGTTCGAACGAAAGTCTTTCGATTAGATCTGCCGATTGGATGTATCCCAAAATACGGCTGATTCGTTTGGCGTCGGCCCACAAAAACGACGGACCGCCGTCCTCGACAGTTTGGTTCATGAGTGCTTCTCGAAGGTCAGAACTTTGAGCCGTAAAGAGGTTTGGGTGTTTGGTCCAAAGCGTCGGATCCTCCGTAAGCAATGCCGCCGCAACGGCCTCCGGATCGACAGCAAAGTCGGTGACCATCATGGCCTGGCGCGTCACATACGACATATAACTGATTCCTGAGGGAAAGAGAAGATCTTTGCCGTTGCGTTGGTAACGCTTTGAGGCCAGAGAATAGGCGGCCCTGATGAGCTGTTTGATATGTTTAGTTTCTTTTGGGTCTTTGCCAGCGAGAGCCTTTTGGAGAATAACGTCCAAAGGGATGGCGGGAATTCTTACTAACCCGCGAATCTGGCTGCGGACATGATAGCGGTAATAAAGTTGGAGCATTTTCGCGGCTAGTTCCATTTGATCGTCTGAATTTTGAATTCCAAATAGGCGACGGTTCGTCCAGAATAAGAACCGCAAGCCCCAATGGGCAGGGTGAGTCTGAATCCAAATTTCGGCTAATTCGTGACTGACCAAATTCATAATGTCGCGGTTTCTTTCGTTAATATCTTCTGTGCTAAAGAGGCTTTCTTTCAAATAGATGGTCGCTCGGGCGGATGTTGTGATCAATTCACCTTGAAAACGGACGGTTTCGACTGGACGCTCAATCACGCTTTTCGCCAACGGAATGTAGCGATTTCCATTACTCGATTCAATCTCTCCCATTTCCGTAGCTGCTTTGTCATTGGGTACAATTTTAACCCTGACGCCAAATCGTTCCGAGAGATCTTCCTCCCAATCCTTGCGAGACGTTTTTGTGAGCGTAAATCCTTTCTGGGTTTCTGCGGCCGAACGGTCGCCCCTTTGCTCAGAAAGTCGGTCGTGGCGGACGACGCTCGACTGAACAGAGTTCAAAAGCCAGCGATAAACAATTGAAACGGAATGAAGTTTTTCAGCGAGAAGCGCCCTGAATCGTCCAGGGCGGTGATAATAGCGAGGAGGCAACTGTTCAAAAAGTTCGTCGGTCTTGCCTTGCTGGGCAAAAGAACCACCCGTTGTTCTCAACAACGAACTCAGATTCTCTGGTGCGAGAGCTTGGTCGTCGCAGAATGGAACGTGAGATAATTTAAGCCGAAATGTGGGTGGAGCAGGTGTAACTCCATAAAGTGGCGAGAGTCCATTGCAAGTGATCGACAAGATAACGGCTAGAATTCGGTGGGAGATTGAAGTTCGCATTTCTAGTCTAATTATAGAGCTCAATTGATATCGTATGGATAGGGCGGACGGCCAAATCTTTTGTCTAAACGGCCTATTCGAATTTCGGGCCCCGTTTGGGCGGCGTTGAATGGGTTTTGTACGATGCGCTTGTGAAAAAGAATTCGGTATTTGCCGTGATTTTAGCTGGAGGCCAGAGCTCACGTCTCTATCCATTCAATAAAGTTCTCTCTGACCTCACGGGTTCTGGCCGTTCCCTCATCGAACAATCGGCCGATCGGTTGAATCTTCTTCCAAAAAAGCAGCTGTATGTACTCACCGTTCGCGCAATGGTCGAACCCATTCGAAAGCAATTAAAGTGGTCGGCCAGCCATTATTTCGTTGATCCTGTTCGTCGTGGAACGTGGCCGGCACTCTTGTGGGCGATGGCTCATTTACGCGCGAAAAATGAGGACTCCGTTTTGGCCGTTGTGACTGGCGATCACATTATCCCCAACGTGAAGCAGTTTCAAAAGTCTTTTCGCCAAGGTGTGCAAATGGCGCGAACGCATCCTTCGTTTGTCGTGATCCCCGTGAAGCCTACTTCGCGAGGAGAAGATTGGGTGGGATTCGGCGCGCTTAAGACTGATGGAAAAACGCTACGACAGAAGGATGGAGGCGCATGCATCACAGGCTTTGAAGAAAAGCCCACTGTGGATGAGGCCAAACGACGCATCAAAGAAGGTGGATGGTTTTGGAACGCGGGAATGTTTTTCTTTCGCATCCGTGTCGCTGAGAAGGTGCTTGCGGCCTTCCAGCCGGCGATGTATCAAACGTATCTAAAAATGGCTGATGCCGTGGCTCGCGGCGATGCGAAAGCAGCCGCTAAGATGTTTGAGCAGTTTCCGGACAAAATTCCTCACCCCCTGGATGCCTCTCGACGGGTCGACAACACGATCGATTACGCCATCATGACCCCGCTCGTTCATCACTCGGACCCGGTGGCGCTCGCTTGCGTCTGTCGACAGGCCCTCACGGGCTGGACCGATCTTGGACAGTGGTCGGCCCTCAGGCAGGTCGTCAAACCAGACGCCCATAGGAATCTCCGCGTTGGCCGCGTCACCAGCGATTCGAATACCATTGATTGCATTCTTGTGGCTGGGAAAGGCTGTAGCATCAAAGTGGAGGGGCTCAAAAAGTTTGTCGTGGCGAGCTCGCTTGAGGGAGCGCTCGTGGTGCCAGAAAACGATATCCCTCGAATCAAGGAAATTGTTCAGAAAGCCAAGGCAAACAGTGAACGATGCGTAGTCGAAGGTATCCCGCGCGATCGCGTTCAGTGGCGGGCGGGCCATTTGGTTGTGTCGAAGAAGCGCGGTTTTATACGATGACCCAATGACAATTTCGACGGAGCATTGGGAGCGAATCGCGCGCGGTAGCGCAGAGATTATTTCGGAAGGCGAACTCAGAAAGAAACTAGAAAAAGCGCACCCGCTTAAAATAAAGCTCGGCGTGGACCCTACGGCCCCGGACCTGCATTTTGGCCACCTCGTAGTTCTTCGTAAACTCCGCACCTTTCAAGATTTGGGTCACCAGATCGAATTTATCATCGGTGATTTTACGGCGCGCATCGGTGACCCCTCCGGACAATCTGCCACGCGTCCACCGCTTCAGGCGCAACAAGTCTGGGAACATGCTAAGACCTATCAAGAGCAGGTGTTCCAGGTCCTCGATAAAGAAAAAACCCACGTGCGCTTTAACAGCAACTGGATTAATGCGTTGGGGCTGACGGGGATGCTCGACTTGCAGCGTCGCGCGTCCGTGGCCCAAATGCTCCAACGCGCAGATTTTGCCGAGCGTTACGCGGCAGGACGACCGATCTCCTTGCTCGAACTTCTCTATCCTGTGGTCCAAGGCTACGACTCCGTTGCCGTGCAGTCCGACGTGGAGTTAGGGGGAACCGATCAAAAATTCAATTTGTTGATGGGGCGCGAGATGCAGGCGGACTTCGGTCAAGAACAGCAAGTGGTCATGATGATGCCTTTGCTTGAAGGTCTCGATGGTGTGAAGAAAATGTCCAAGTCCTACGGAAACTATATTGCCTTCAACGATTCTCCTCAGGATAAATTCGGAAAGGTCATGTCCATTCCGGACGCGCTCATGAAGAAATATGCAGAGCTATTGACAGATTTAGATGTTTCGGCGCTCATGGCCATGCATCCGCGTGAGGCCAAAGGACTTCTTGCTAAAACTCTTACAGCAATGTTCCATGGGCCGGACGAAGCCGAGAAGGCCAACAGTGAATTCGCACGTGTTTTTTCGAAGAAGGAAATTCCTGAACATGTTCCCGAGTTTCAAACCTTTCGCGGAGTACACCGCTTAGTCGACATTCTGGCCTCGTCGAATGTTGCGCCAAGCAAAAAAGAAGCGCATCGGCTCCTTAGCCAAGGGGCCGTCGAGGTGGACGGGAAACGTGTCACTGAAAAAGATTCGCTCGAGCTTCAGGCTCCGGTCCTCATTCAGGTGGGCAAGCGGCGCTTTATTCGTGTGATTCCTGTTTGAAAGCGACACGGCAGCGAAAAGCGAAGAGCGAAAAGCTAAAAGCGAAAACAGTTCTCCTTCTTACTAGCTATTCGCTATTCGCTTTTAGCTTTTCGCTGCCATTGTACGCATCACCCGCGAAGGTGTTACTGTCCACTACGACACTTCTCCCCGGGGAAACGTTAAGAATCGAAGTGGATGGCGCAGTTTCTAGCACCAGAATGAAAGCCGTTTTGAACGGTAAAGCCTATCCATTTTTCCCCGTGGGACCGAACGCGCAGCGTGCTTTGATCGGCATGAAACTCGACACAAAACCCGGAAGCTATCCACTCACCTTCAAAGTGCCCCAAATTGAGGCGGCGACTGTCCAAGGTCTTCCCGACGAGGCCTTTTTCATCGTCGTGGCGACGAAAGAATTTACAATCGAGAACGTCAATTTCGCTCCCGAAAAAAATACGCTGATGAGTTCGGAGCATGTCGAGAGTGCCATCCTTCATAAGGCTAACGCGTATTTGTCTCGTGACCAACAGTGGGAGAGCAGCTTCGTCTATCCCGTTGATGGAAAGGAAATTGGCGCCTTTGGTCTCAAACGCATGCGCAACGGTACAATTGATGCAGGCTTTCATAAGGGCGTCGATTTTCGAGCCGATAAAGGAACGCCGGTCCGCGCGGCGAACGCGGGAACGGTGGTGCTGGCTCGCAACTTTAAAGCCCATGGAAAAACCGTCATGATCAACCATGGCCAAGGTGTCATGACGATTTATTTGCATCTTTCGGCCATCACAGTGAAAGTCCGTGAGAAAGTACATAAAGGCCAATCGGTTGGAAAGGTCGGGTCAACCGGTCTTTCCACGGCTCCCCATGTGCATTTTCAAGTGTTCGTACACGGCGTGCCGGTGGATCCGAAACAATGGGCGGAGTCCGAATTTTGATGAAGCCAATTCCTCAAGAAATCAAGTCGCAGGGTGAGGCCCTCACGATTCTGTGGAGTGATGGTCACAAAAGTCGCTATGCCGCGCGTGATGTGCGCCTGGCTTGCCGCTGCGCCGGCTGTGTGGATGAGTGGACCCATCAGAGTTTGATCAAGCTTGATCTCGTGCCCATGAATCTCAAGGCCAAAGGCATCGATACGATGGGTAATTATGCACTGCACTTTGATTGGAGCGACGGACACAACACGGGAATCTATACGTACGACTACCTTCGGGAGGTTTGTGCTTGTGACGAATGCAAAGCGAAACGAACGTTTGTTGTATAGGGGCGGGGCCCTGTCCCCGCCCGCAATGCGCCATCCGAAGACGGGCAGGCACGGGGACCTGCCCCTACACGTTTTATTTACCTTATTGCTTATCCCGTCCTTGGTCTTTGCACGACCCAACCAAGCCATCAAAGCGTTCAACGAAGGCGTGAAGCAGTTTAACGCAAAGCAATTTAATGCGGCCATTCCGAATTTTGACGATGCCGTGTCGAGCGATCCGGAGTTTGCGGAAGCGTTTTTTGCCCGCGGTGCCTGCAAATATTATTTGAAGTCCATCGAATCGGCGACGATGGACTTTAATGACGCGCTCCGACTTAAGCCAGATTACTTGGAAGCTCGAGCGTTGCGCGGGGCCGTCGCCTATGAAGCCGATCATTGGGATGCGGCGCTTGAAGATTTTTCCTATGTTCTAAAAAAGAATCCGGAGGACGCGCAGTCCCTTTTGGGGAGAGCCGTGATTTTACTCAAGCGCGAGGACTTTGCAGGAGCTGAGCGGGACTTCAAAGGCTTCTTGAAAGTACGGCCCGATGATCCGCTCGCGCCAAAAGTTCGAGAACTTGTAGCGTCCTTAAAGCATCATGAATCACCTTCCGCTCAAGGGCAAGGGGCGGGTGAAGAAAGGCCCTCTTCCGAGAATCCATCGCATCCAGCCCCTACGGGTCGGAGAAAAGTCACACGCGCTCCTTCCATGTCGGCCGCGGACATCCAGCGACTGGCTGATAGCTTGATGGGGCATCCGCTGACCGATGCCTATAACCGCAAAGTGCTCCACGGAGAAAATGCCCAGGCGGTGGGCGATATTCATTCGGTTCCTGGCATGGGTGGTAATAAGTCTTCGGATTCGGACGTTCAGATCATTGATCCGCGGTAAATGGAAGGGCGCACTGCTGTGCGCCCCTACATTCCTAATCGCCCTTCAACTCTATGCGGCTGAATTCCCGCGTGGTTTCTTCGTCGAGGATTTGCGTCAAGACCCGCCCGTGCCGGCTTTCTTCAATCTCGAATCCCGCCAAGTCGAGCCGTTCACGTTTCGCCAGACCTATTCCAACTTCATTGATTTGACCTGGGACAGGGACCAGGGGCGTGTCTTTTTCTCGGCCCAACGCACACCTCAGGAACCTTATCGAATTTACTTGAAGTCGTGGCCGAACGGCGAAGAAAAGGTGATTTATGAAAATCCTGTGGGCCCTTTTCGTTTTTTGCTTTCTCCCGATGGTCGCCAGATGGTCCTGCAAGTCATGGGGCCGTTTGCGTGGCCGATTTTGGCGGTGCATGATTGGGAGAATCAGAAGACAACATTGCTCGGCCAGGGATTTTCGCCCGACTGGTCGAGCGATGGTCAAAGCGTCCTCTTTCTTCAAATTCCTGGCTCACTGCCGACCTGGCTTGCGGAGTACCGCGTAGACACCGGGACGACCACGGTGCTTTTGAACGAACCTGTCGCCGAAGCGGTCTACACGGACGATTCAAATTACATCGTTCTGAAAACCGCCAAGAAAAGCAAAGTGTGTGATGTCTTCGACGTGTG
>JAYWEN010000355.1:0-4895 GCA_043779245.1 Elusimicrobiota bacterium
TCGCGACTTCAAATCCCGATATCGTTAAGTGTTTTGAGAGGAGTACAACCGTAAAAAGGAGAGTGATGGCGACAACGAACAAGTAACTGGCGACCAGTCTTTTGCCGAAAGAACCTTTCATGCCATATCGAAGCGGTATCCCACGTTTTTGACCGTGATCACCCGCTTGGATTCGACGCTTAGTTTATCGCGCAGACGTGCGATGTGTTGATCGATCGTGCGCGTGTCGATTTCAAAGGAGGGATCGTGACCCCACACTTGTTCCAGGAGTTGGTCGCGGGTGAGCGCTTTTCCGTTGGCCTGCATGAGAATTTTAAGGAATTCAAATTCCTTCGAACTCAGGGCTATAGGCTTTCCTTTCACTGCCACGGTGTACCGGGAGAAATCCACTTCGAGCTGGCCAGCCTTCACGGTCTTGTCATCGTGAGGTGTTGGTTTGGATCGGCGGAGAATCGTTTTAATACGCGCGAGGAGCTCGCGAACACTGAAAGGTTTTGTGACGTAGTCGTCGGCTCCCAGCTCCAGCCCAATAATACGATCGATTTCTTCTTTCTTGGCGGTAAGCATGATGATGGGAACCTGTGATTCCTGTCGAATGGTGCGGCAGACCTGCATGCCATCTAATTTGGGCAACATCAAATCGAGGAGAATAAGGTCAGGTTTCTCTTTTCGTGCCAATGCAAGGCCGGCTTCGCCATCCGACGCAGACAGGGCCATATAGCCCTCTTTTTCAAGGTTATATTTCAGTAAACGAACAATATCTTTTTCGTCTTCGATGATCAAAATGCGGGGCGTCACACGTTTCATAAATATACATAACATAACTCAAAGGTATGACAGGCGTATGACGGGGGGTGAGTCTTAGGCGGCGAGTCGACGTTCGTGGACAGTTGGCAGAGGCTTTTCAGTGACCGGTTGATCTTGAAGTGCGGGTTTGATAATTGGTCTAGTGGAGACGCCAGCGCCTTTCATCTGCATGACCAGGCGAGCGATGGAGTTGACGAATAGGCTTATGAAAATAATGAAGGCGGCATGAAGGGAGGCCTGGCCCCAGCCCACTGATCCTTCGAGACCGCGGGAATAGTAGATGCCAAGGAGCGCCGCGGCCGAAATCGATGCCGTCACAAGAGTTCGTCCCCAACTGGCGTATAGAGCAGTAGCTACGGGCGTAAGGACAAACAGAAGCCACATGGGTCCCCAAAACGTTCCTAAAAGATAGACGAGCACTACGTTGGCGACGAAATTTGTAATGAGGCGGGTGTTTCCGACCGTGACCGCCCATTCCATGTTCTTCTTGGCCAGGTAGGCAGAAATTTCATTGAAGACACTTAGGAAAGCGACGAGTCCAATCGAAATCCATTTGGCTCGGGGTTCAGCGAATCCCAGAAAGAGAGACGAAATCACCAAGCTTAACGCAAACGGGGTGAAGAACCGATCCACGATGCGAATAAACTCAGCCTTTAGCGGCAGGGGGATGTAGCGCGTGATGTCTTGAAACGTCATTCCCACGCCAATGGGCTTGCCTTGGGCATTTTTCAAAATGAGAGTTCCGTACCCAAGAGTGACTTTTTCTCCGTCCGATCGTCGGGATGTAATTTCCTGACGATTGACCGCATTCAGACTTTCGCAGGTTGACAATAGAACTTTGTAGACGTGGGGATGGTCGGCCAGGGCTTTGTGAGATTCCGTTCCTGGTTCGATGTCGCTTTTCAGTCCAAGTATCCGCTTGGCCATCTCGTTGACGCCACGCACTCGCCCTTGGATGTCCACAAAAATGAGACCGCCGGGCATGTTTTTAAGGGCGATGTTTAGGAACTGCTCAGAATCCATGAGGGGGATAAGACGCGTAATGTCCTGAAAACTCATGGCCACGCCGATCGGGTCACCAGTTGCGTTTTTCATGATGACGGTGCTATAGCCGACCACCATTTTTTCACCGTCTGGCCTGCGCGTGACAATCTCTTGGCGGCTAGCTCCGGTCTGACTGGCACAGGTATCAATTAAAATTTGGGAAATTTTGGGGTGATTTTCCAATGCTTCTCGGCAATGATCCCCAAGAGTCACGAGGCCAGTTACTCCGAGTAGCATTTCCGCCGTTTCATTAACGGCCCGCACTCGGCCGCGGAGATCAACGAGAATAAGTCCGCCGGGGAGATTCTTAAAGGCAATGTCTAGAAATTGCTGATTATCCACATCGGCAGTCTAGCCCTGGGTCCTGAGGCCTGCAACCCCTTAGATGTGATGTTAAGTCTTGTTAGGATTATCGTCGGAGGGTATTTGCAACGCGATGTAACGATTCTGTGCAGTCCCTTGCTCGTTTCAGAAATCTTTTTCCCTTGTCAGCGCGAGAATCTCCCTTTAGACTTGTCCGGAGCTCTCTATGACTACTCGATTCGATCAGGCCTTCCTTTCTAAGACCCAATATTTACCGCGGTTTGCCGGATATGGCGCGATCTTAATTGGGACTATTGTTTTGGCGGGATGGAAGATAAGTTCGGTTATCCTCGTTTGCATTCCTCCGGGGCTCGTGCCCATGAATCCCCTCTCCGCCTGTGCCTTTATCATGCTGGGAATGGCGCTTCTCACATTCGAGAGCTCGGTCCAGAATTCGACTTGGAAAAAATTGGGGTATGGGTTGGCCTTAATTGTTTTAGCGCTTGGCAGTCTGCGGCTTTTGAGTTATTTCCAAGTCTTCGATAGCGGCGTTGACCAAATGCTCTTCGCGGCTAAGTTAGGTCGTTTTAGTGTTTTACCTAATCGAATGGCACCGAATACGTCGTTCAACTTTTTTCTGGTTAGCGTTTCTCTTTTACTCCTTAACGTTCAACGCCCCATGGTGGTGAAAATCCAGCAGGGCCTTCTGCTGGTGTCCATGTTTATCGCGTTTCTATGCTTGGTGGGGTATGGGCTAAATATCCTCCTATTTACGCGCGTCTTACAATATATCCCGATGGCGTTACACACGGCCGCGACCTTCCTTTTACTTGATATTGGGATATTTGCGGTTCGGCCCAATCGCGGAATCATGGAAGTACTGGCCAGTGACAGCGCGGGCGGCATCATGGCGCGCCGATTTATGTCCGTCGGCGTTCTACTTCCACTATTCCTTGACGTAGGTGTTCTTGTGGGGCAACACGCTCGACTCTATGATGGGACCCTGGGCGCCTCGATTCTGGCGGCGACAAGCATCGCCATTTTTACCATTCTGATTTTTATGACGGCGAGTACGCTGCACCACACGGATCTGGAACGAAAAGCCTTCGAGCAGGAAATGCTGACTCAGAAAGCCGTGCTTGAATCCATCGTTGATACTATTGGTGAGGGACTCATGATGGCCGATCCAAAGGGGCAAATTCTCATCGCTAACCCATCGGCCGTAAGAATTTTGGGTGGCAGCGTGGCTAAGGATTCTCCAGGAGAGTGGTCCAACTATTACGGAATTTTTTATCCTGACGGACAAAGACCTTTTCCTCCTGATGATCTTCCTTTGGTTCGAGCTATCCGGGGCGATAAGGCTGACAACGTGGAATTATTTGTGCGTAACGCCGGCGTTCCCGACGGCGTGTGGCTGAATGTGAGCGGTCGTCCTATATACGATAAGAATGGCACGCTTCAAGGCGGCGTCGTTGTATTTCAGGATATATCAACTCACAAACACGCTGAAAAGGAACTGCAGCAAGCGCGGGATGCGGCGCTTGAGTCGGCGCGCTTTAAATCCGAATTTATGGCCAATATGAGCCATGAAATCCGAACCCCCATGAATGCCATCATCGGCATGACAAATCTTTTAGAGGACAGTACGCTCACGGTTCAACAGCGTCACTTTACCGAAATTGTTCATAGTGCAGGAGAATCATTGCTGCAAATCATTAATGACATTTTAGATTTCTCGAAAATTGAGGCCGGGAAATTCCAGCTTGAAATCATCGAAGTGAATCTGCGTGAAACCGTTGAAGATGTCGTGACCATGCTTGCGGAAAAAGCACAATCCAAGGGTATTGAACTTGCCTGCATGGTCGCCCACGAGATCCCAGCGATTGTTCAAGGGGATCCCGGGCGGCTCCGCCAGGTTCTGGCCAATCTGGTTGGAAACGCTGTCAAATTTACGCAGCACGGTGAGGTGGTTCTCCGCGTGTCCGAAGAGCGCGCAGACGCGGACCAAATCGTTTTACGTTTTGCCATCCGTGATACTGGAATCGGCATTAACGAGGATGTGCAGCAGCGCCTTTTTCAGGCCTTCACGCAAGCCGACGGCTCGACGACACGGAAATTTGGGGGAACAGGCTTAGGCTTAGCGATATCGAAGCGTTTGGTGGAGCTCATGGGAGGAGAAATCGGTGTCAATAGCCGTGCCGGAGCCGGTAGTGAATTTTGGTTTACCGTGCCATTTAAGACTTGTGAGGTGGCGGCGATGGCTGGACCAACGCTTGAGAAAGAGCTTTTGGGAATGCGCGTTCTGATTGTCGATGACAACGACACAAACCGAGAAATTTTAAGACATCAGTTAACCGCATGGGCCATGCCTTGTGCGGAAGCCTCAAGTGGAGCTGTGGCGATAACGGCACTTCAGGAAGCGGCCGCAAAAGGCCAACCCTACAACGCCGCGATACTCGATATGCAGATGCCAGAGATGGATGGGCTCTCGCTTGCGCGAAACGTCCAAAACATTCCCTCTATCGCCGCCACACGAATGATTATTATGACCTCACTGGGCAGAACTCTCGATGATGCCGAACTACTTTCGTCCGGTGTCGGTGCCTGTTTAGGGAAACCCGTTCGTCAATCGGCTCTCTTGGATTGTCTCGTGAATCTATTTGCGGCCCCTCTCTTATCCGTTAACGCCAAGTCCTCTGTATCGATACCCGTGACGGCGGCCAGTCAAGCCAAACCGTCTG
>JAYWEN010000356.1:0-1800 GCA_043779245.1 Elusimicrobiota bacterium
TTATACTTATTTGATCGGACGAACGCTGGCATTTACTCTTGTATTTGGCTTGATCAGCTACATTTGGCTCAAAAATAATCGAGAAGTTGCATCTCATGCGTAAACCGTTGACCTTTGCGCTCATTCTGGTTCTCGCCCGCCCAGGCTTTCCCTATACGGCAGGACACTTCTATTATGAAGGCCATACGAAGGATAAAGTGATCGCTCTAACCTTTGATGACGGGCCCGGCCCGTTCACTCCAAAAATTCTCGATTATCTTAAGACGCACAAAGCGCGCGCGACGTTCTTCATTGAGGGGGACCAGGTTGCCACGTACCCGCAATATGTTCGGCAGATTAAAGAGGCGGGGCATGAGCTTGCAAACCATACGTTTTCGCATCTTGATTTCCATAAAGTGAAAAAAAATCCTTCTCAAGTGTTCGCGAAGGAATTTGATACGACAGAGTCCGCGATTCAGAAGGCTTTAGGCGATCCCGCGTATGGGTCCAAAGCGCTGCGCATGCCGCACGGCGCCTACGGCAAGTTTAATCGCGACTGGTTAATTCCTTTCCTTCAAAAACGTGGAGTGGCGCTCGTGCATTGGAGTTTCGGTGAAGATTGGCTTCTAAAGTTCTCGGCCGAACAAATGGCAGCGGATTACATCAAGCAAGCGCGTCCGGGGGCCGTTTTCCTGATGCATGATGGTGGTCGCCATCGGGAGAAAACATTTGCGGCACTCCAAGTGATCGTTCCATCGCTCGAGGAAAAAGGATATCGGTTCGTGGCAGCGGAAGATTTATTCAAAGAATGATTCGTTGGATGATGACGGTTGGATTAATCCTTTCTGTTCACGGTGCGTATGCCTACGTCCCCGGCCGATTCTACTTTCAAGGTCACGATCCCCAAAAGACGATCGCGCTGACATTTGATGACGGACCCGGCCGCGTCACCCCGGCTCTCCTTCAAATACTGAAAGAGCACAATATCCGCGCCACATTTTTTATGGAAGGAACCCAGGTCGAAGAATTTCCGCAGATCGCCCGTCAGGTGGCCGAAGAGGGGCACGAAATCGGAAACCACACATATATGCATTTCAATTTCCACGCTGCCAAGAATGCATCTCCTGAACGTTTGGTTCACGAACTGCGTCAGACCGAAACGACACTCCAGCGGGCCTTGAAGGATCCCACATTTCATACGTCGGTCGTGCGCATGCCGTACGGCTACTTCAATCGCACGTGGCTTTTGCCGACTTTAAAAAAGGAAGGTTATGCCTTAGTGCATTGGACGTATGATGGCGAAAAAGATCGCAAAGCGTCGGCTGAACAAATGTCCCAAGGCTACATCCGGCACGCGATGCCGGGCGCCGTCTTTTTATTTCATGACGGAGGTCGCCATCGCGAGAAAAGTTTGAAGGCGGTGGGCCTAGTAGTCGAAGCCTTAGAAAAAAAGGGTTATCAATTTGTATCCGCACAAGAAATGTTCAGCGAGGACATCAGTGACGAAAGACATTAAAGCACTCATCCTCTTGTCTGCCTTGGTCACGGCGACCGCATTCCCGTTTGTCCACCGAGCTTACTTTGTCGACGACTATTATTTCGTGACGATGGCCAAAGGGATCGTCGACAATCCCTGGCGGCCGTACGATTTCAAGTCCGACGATGCGGGAATCGGAAACGTGGCCTGGGAACGAGGTCAGAAGCCCCGCATGGTCAATCCGCCGCTCTTTCATTATTTCCTGGCCGGCGTGATCGCAATCGTCGGTGGAGAACCCTGGAAGCTTCGCACGGCCTCTCTGGTATTTTCGTACATCGCACTCT
>JAYWEN010000357.1:0-3034 GCA_043779245.1 Elusimicrobiota bacterium
CGGGGTTCTTTTTAGCGGTAGCTGCGCTGGGGTTTGATATGACCAAGTTCACCATTTTGGCCGGCGCTTTCGGTGTTGGAATCGGATTCGGGACGCAAAACATCATTAATAATTTTGTCTCGGGTTTGATCCTTCTATTCGAACGTCCAATTAAAGTAGGAGACGTGATTCAGGTGGATGACGCGTCGGGGGTGGTCCAACGAATCGGCATTCGCGCCACGGTCATTCGCACGACGAGCGGTTCGGACATTGTTGTGCCCAACGCGGCCTTGATCTCTGGACGCGTGACGAACTGGACGAGCGTAAGTGGCTTGCGAAGCATCGAGATGCCGGTCACGGTGGCGGCTGGATCCGATCCACTCCGAGTCATGAATCTTTTAAAAGCGGTCGCCGCCGCCGATCCTCAGATCGCCAAAGATCCCCCGCCCCAAGCCTACTTCGTCAAATACAATCCCGGATCTCTCGATTTAGAATTGCGCGCCTGGACCGTTCACGTGAATCACATCACTCAAACCCGCAGCGACCTCGCGCTGGCAATTAACGCGGCTCTGCTCAAAGAAAATCTCGCCGTTAAATAAGTTCTCGAATTAAAAGTTATAGGTGAGTCCTCCGGTGAAGAGGTCGCTAGAAATTCCGCTTTGGATCACACGGCTCCAGTCGATTTTGGCATTCATGTGACTGATCACGGGTCGGCTAAGCGTGATCCCCTGAGTGGTGGCCCATTTGTTGTCGGTGATTTCCTGCTCGGCGCCGATTCTAAAATCAGATTCAACGCGCCAGGGTAAGGACGCGCGCAATCCGACTTCGGCATTGTTGTTTAAAAATCCCCCCACCAACCCGTTGAGTTGATTGGCCGAGGACGCAAACCGTGGTCGACCGGCCAGGGCCTCGATGTCCGCGGGATCTCTCGAATAAAAGTAATGCCCATAAGTGAGATAGGGTGTGGCGTTACTGTCAAAAAGGGGTTTCTCGGCCGTGATGCTGGGATGAAACTGAGTTATCTTTTCTTCGGAGCTGCTGGGTGGTACGGTTTGTTGCACAAAGCGGTTCAATCGACGGTTGAACACGCGGCGGGTTGTTGAACTAGCGTTCACTTCTGTGCCGTAGAAAAAAAGATCGGCATTGATGGAAACCGCCGCAATCTCATTCTTCTCCGCAGGTTCGGAGCTCATTTCATTTTGACTCGAAGGAAGTTCCGTATCGGTTGGAGCACTATCCGATCCGTTGGTCCAAAGATACGTCCAGCCTAAAGACGGTCCCACGTAATGAATATCGTTCACAGTGTCTTTAAAACCGGTCACCTGGGCAGAGGCCTGCCAATGATCGCCGAAGGCGTGCGCCAAACTGCCGGTGATTTGGTTTGTCTTACTTTCGGTTCCGATGGTGGAATGTTGATGCGAGTAACTCACGCTCACTTCATACGGGCTTTTGACCGTTGCAGGCCGGAGGTCAACACTTCCGTTGATGCCATAGCCAGATGTTCCCACTCCGCCCAAGACGTCAAATCCTAAAGAGTTTGATGCCTCAAGGCGCGCGTAGAAGCTTAACACGCCTAGGAATATGAAAAGAGGTGTTAGTCTATACATTCGTCTCAAGTGGGCTCCTTTTTTACTCGCAATTTCATCCCGGAACATTTCTCAAACCTATCACGTCCAAGGGATTGTAGATGATTGTTAACTTGAAACAAAGGACAAGGAGGTCCAACGACCCGATGGCGTCACTAAAGAGCATAAAGAACCAAGAACATGCTGACGTCGCCGCTAACGGTGGGCATTTGATGAAGGATCAGGACAAAGCATTGAATCAAGAACTCAATCAGAATCGCGAAGAAATCAAAGACAACAATCAAGCGGCTAAATAAGTTTAGCCATCGATTGAATTTAAAAGACCCGCCCATTCCCCTGGGTGGGTTTTTTATTCCGTGGGATTGGCGCGGAACTTATGGCGGATGGCTAGAACGAAATAGACGGCGACGATGCAGGAGTAGTTGGCGATCATAAACGGTTTGTTGGACCACGGAGATCCATCGTAAAAGGGTGTCGGCAGAGGCCACAGATAAGGTGTAGGAAAGAAGCGCATACCGTGCAGCGGAATGTCGCAGAGGATGTGAAGCCCCCAAGCGGCGAGCGGCCAAAAGAGCCTTCCACGAATTTTTGCGACCAGAAGAAATAAGACCAGCCAGACCACGAGACTGTGAGAGACATTATAGGCGTGGTAGACATAGGACGGTATTTCGTGCGGATCGGGTCGCCCAAAGCGATGAGTGGTCGTCCAGCGCTGCCAAATGATCGGCAAACGCACGAGAAAGAAAGGCCCAAAAGAAACTAAATCTGGCATCATTCCCAGCCAGAACGCCCACTTCCATGGGCTGTCCTTCTTTTGACCGAACGCTGCCCCTCCCCACAACCCGTGTGCTAAAGTGTCCATTTAATTAGGAAGTAGGAACCAGAAAGATGGAACGAAGTTACCCGCCGCCGGTTTTGCGCGGCATATTGTATTTGGGCACGGTCATGGTATTGCGACGGTGCTCACTTACATGCGGCTGATGGGTTGGCTTCGTCGGGGCGCTGCTTTGCTCTGGAGAAGAGGTTTTTTCATCTTCGGCGACTTTGGCGGCGGCTTTCTCCGCTTCGGTCCATTGTTTTTCTAAAGTGGCATGGGTGGCGCTGGCGTCTTTTTCTTCACAGCATTTTTTATATTTCTTTCCCGAACCGCAATAGCAGGGATCGTTGCGGCCTGGAAGCTCAGTTGGTGGAACGTGGTCAGTGGTTTTCTTTGAAGTCATGATATTCTCCTACAAGGTAATTTTTCGAATTTTGATGCCCGCTTCTTTCAGCAAACTCTGCGCAGGACCGGCAAGCGGATAGTCCTGATTATAAACCACCTCGACAACCCCGGCATTGATAATCATTTTGGTACAGAGCAAGCAGGGCGAGAAGGTCGTATAAAGTGTAGATTCTTTAATGGCAATGCCGTGATACGACGCTTGCACGATTGCGTTTTCCTCTCCATGCGAACAATAGCAGTCTCCGAG
>JAYWEN010000358.1:0-3565 GCA_043779245.1 Elusimicrobiota bacterium
TTTCGTTTGGCAACCGGAATCGCTCGAGAACGCCGCGGACTTCAGGAACAGGCCCCGTGAATGACACGAGCGATTGAGACCGACTATTGTCCAACTTCCATCCTGCAGGGACGTCTAATGTCACGCCAAACGGGGTGTTGGAATAGCGATGCCCTTTGACGACTCCGCGCTCAGCCGGTTCCCCATGCGGAAGCTTAGCGACCATCGACAGATATTTGTCCCGGTTGTAGGCGATCGAGGGAACCTTGGCATTCTGCTCGACTTGCGTGATCCATTTTTGCGCGCGCTTAAGACGGTCTTGCGTCGGAGGATGATCCAGCCAATAAGGGCTCAAATGCTGCCCGGCCATTTCTTCTTTCTCAATCACGTCAAGCCGCTGAAAGAAAGTAATGGCGGCTTCAGGATCGTAACCCGCGCGGGCCGCATAGACGATGCCGTACTGGTCGGCCTGTAATTCGTTATCGCGACCGTAGCCGAGGAGATAGAGATTACCGTAAATGTTCGCGGCTTGGGCCAATGCAACCGCGGCTTCCCCCGCCCCAAGCGCGGCACCTCCGACCACACCCAGAGCCGTCAACGTGCCAAGGAGTCCTGCTTTCTGAAGCATTTCAAGACCATGCCAGGCAGCGATGTGAGTGATTTCGTGACCCAAGACGATGGCGAGTTCGGCTTCGTCTTTAATCTCCGACAAAATTCCCCGTGTCACGAAAACAAATCCGCCCGGCACGGCAAAAGCGTTCAGGATATCGGAATCGACAATGGTGAAGTCGTACTGGAGTTCCGAACGATCCGACGCTTTGGCCACCCGCTGACCAATCTGATCCAAATAGATTTGCCAGTCGAGATCCTTATAGATCCCATATTCTTTTACGATTTGTTCTTTGGCTTTCCGACCGATTTCGATTTCCGTCTTTTGAGAGATGAACTTCACTTGCCGGCGTTTGGTGACGAGGTTTTTGGCACAGCCGGAGATTCCAAACGAGACGAGCAGAGCGAGGAGAAACAACGCGTAGGGGCGGGTCCCCGCGCCCGCCCGTAATAAGGACCCTGTTCCCGCCCGCGGCCTTAAATTAATTTTGGGCAGGCACAGGGGCCTGCCCCTACATGTCCTCAATATTAATTTCAATGCCACCGAGACGAGCCGCCACGAGGTTGTAAATCCAAGCCATAAGGGCGTTCACGAGCGCGCCTAAACCTCCGTACAAGACCGGAGCTAGAAACAAGGTGACCACGCCTTCCAAAATACGATGATCCACAAAATCGGTAATCATGAGAACGACTCCGACGAGAAGGCCCGCGACAGCGCCGAGAACCAGCGAGAGTTTAAAAACAGAACTGACACCAATAGCACTAAGTCTTTTCACACATCCTCCTTAGAAATCTACCCGAATTGAGTGTACCGCAGAGGTGGGATCAAGTCAACGGACACGCAGAAGAAGGGAGATGAACGTTTGCTTATCTAGCGACGACGACAGTTCCGGTGGCGGTTTTCCCTTGGAACTCGATTTGGTAAATATAAATTCCACCCGCGACCACTTGACCGTCCACATCTTTTCCATCCCAGAGAAGAACAGACGTCGCGTCCGTCCCGCTTTTCAGTTGAGCCACGCGCGCGCCGTTTAAATCAAATACAGCTCCTCCCACGGGCAGTTGCTCGGGATTGTCGAGTTCAAAACGGGCTTTATCGTTGAACGTGTCGCCATTAGGCGTGAAAATTCGCGGAAAAACTTTTGTCACAGTGAGAGAGCCCAGAGTCATAATCGCGTGAGCGCTCGGAAGCGGAGCGATCACAAGGATCGCCGCCACAAGGCCCAAAAACTGATGTACTCTCAGTCGCAACACGATAGTCTCCACCAATAGGTTAACCCTACTAAACAATTTGTGCAAGGCCGCAATAATCGAGTCTATTTTTAGATACGATTCGACTGACAATTGACCTCTCTGAAATCTCACTTTTCTAGCCTACCTTGCCACGACTACGGTACCCGATTCAGACGATCCGCTGAGGTCAAGCTGGTAAATATAAATGCCCGCGGGGACTACCGTTCCTCCCGCATCTTTTCCATCCCACGCAAGCGAGCTATCCGGATTCGGACCCGGTTTTAAACTGGAAACGAACGCACCGGAAATATCGAATATCTTTCCAGAAACGGCCGCTAGCTGCGGATTATCGAGCAAGAAGATGACTTTGTCATTCCAACCATCGCCATTGGGCGTGATGATGCGCGGATAGACTCTCGTGAGACTTGTTCCCGAGGCATGTGTGGCAGCGCGAATCTGGAATGATCCGATCTGTGATCCGGTGAACCCGACCGTGTGATCGGCGGGATTGACCGCACCACTTCGCTTCACCCATTCAACGCCATTGAACCAGAAGAGGGAAAGCTGCTGTACGGCGTTGGCCGCTGTGATGACAGGGATTTTCGCTGAGCTAAACAGAGACACGGGCTCGGGCGCGCCAGCCACCACGTTACCATTCTGCACGGAATAGCCAATGACCCCATGCAGAAGCGCGGGATTAAACGCCACGTCGGTGAGCGTATTGCCTGTGACCACGTTGGTCACATATATTTTCAACGAGCGCACCACGCGACCGATTTCTTCGCCGTTCATCGATGTGAAATCCACCCACAAGTCGGCGCCATAACTGTTGCGCTCATAGCGCAGAACCTCGGCACTCACCATGGGCATTTGCAAGCGCGTCACAGTATCAGGACCTAAGAAGAAGTGATTTCGATCCGCCGTATCATCGAGAATCTGGGTCCAATCCGACTGCACATTATTCGTATCGATCGCGCGGATGGAGTAGTAGTTTACGGTGGCATCCACGGCGGTCGTCGCCCAACTTTCGTCCGACACCGTTGCCAAGAGTGTCCAGGATACGCGTGGCGTGAGTAAATTGGGCGACGTATATATTTGATAGCCGCTCAAATTAGACAAGGTCGTATTGTCGGTTCGCTCTGTCACGCGATGCCAGTGATAGGTCATTTGGAAATGGCCCGTGCTGGTTTCGGTTCGCTCAACCCAAATACCCGTCGGGCGTTTGGGAATTGCCGTCACGCCTATCGTCCTGGCCAGAACGGTATTACTGTAGACCGTCGGGACTCCACTTTCATTGAACGCTCTAACACGGAACGCGTAAGACGAGCCCGCGACTAACCCTGAATCCGTATAGATTAATGCGCGCATTACACCCACCTGAACGAACGTCACCCCATCGGTGCTGCGTTCGATCGCGTAGAGTGTATTGGACGGATTACCGTTTCCACTCCAGGTGAGAGACACAGCCGAACTTGTGACCGAAGTGGTTGAGAGGCTTAGCGGAGGATCGGCCAGGGTGTACGTACTGACGGCGTTGGAGTAACTCGAGACGCGCCCAGTGGCGAGACGATGACCTCGGACGCGCACCTGGTACAGTGAATCCACGGTAAGTCCTGTGAAGGTAGTGCTCGATCCGGCCACCGTCACCGTCTGGTGCGGCGCAAATGGATCGGCGGACGCCAGGTCGACGTCGTACACGATGGTGTTCCCTCCGGTAAGCTCCCAAGCCACGGTCGCACTTGAG
>JAYWEN010000359.1:0-2243 GCA_043779245.1 Elusimicrobiota bacterium
CCGATAGCTCGTATCTCATAGCTCAGGCAAAAAAAATTGCCCGGGGGAGGGAGGGGGTTTCCTCCGGGCAAAAGTGGTTTTGTGTATTTAGTTTATTGCGAGCAGGGGATGGCTTGAGTGACTGAGTGATTGATGACTTCTCGGATTCCGCAGCGCATGCAAGCCAGATCCATTCCTTCGAGCATCATGTCGAGCACCGCCATCGCGCATCCACACTTCTTGCAAGACCCGTATGTTTGCATAGACCCCCCTTCACTCCTATGCCACTTCCCTACAATTTAAGGGTAGCCCGCCAATGTTACGGCTGTGTTACCCATTTGTAAAAATGCCGTAACGTAAGAAGAGTTAACAGGTTATCGACGGCGAGAAATCTTCTTTAACACATCCCAGTTGTCTAAAACGTCCTGGGAGGTGCGAAAGGAACGGCCTTTGAGGAGGCGCCGGTGTTCGGCTTTAAAACCGAAGACATGCGGGTGTCGGAGGGTTAATTTGCGGGTCAGCGTTTTGACGACATCATGGATCGTAAAGTGTCCTTTTTCTTTGGCGATCTGGGCATGAAAGAGAACTTGGAGTAACACATCGCCCAGCTCTTCTTCCATATTCGGAATGTCTTTTTTGCGGATGGCTTGCTTGAGTTCGTCCGACTCTTCGTAGAGATATTTAAGCAGGCTCTCGTGCGTTTGTTTCTTATCCCAGGGGCAGCCTTTTGCAGAGCGAAGTTTCGCCATCGTTTTGATGAGTTTATTAAATTGATTCGTTGCCATATCAGAAGGGGACATTTCGGTAGCGGATAAAGGTTCTCGGGCGTAAACTCGAGGTCCCAAGAAGTTGGGCGTCATCTAAGAAGTTAATAAACTCCTCGAAACTCACAGAGCCTGCAGATTCACGTGCCGCGCGGCAGGCTTCGCGGTTTTTTCGAGAATTAGCCAATTGAACCCATTCGCGCTGCTGGCCGAATTTGTTCTTCATCGCGCGCGTTTCCTCAATTGCGTAAATTCGGCTTGCCGTCCAAACATCGTGAAATAGGATTTTACGAGTGTCCAATTTAAATTGCGAAAATGCCTTCGCATAAGATCTTCGATGTCAGCGACATCCTTTGAGGCGCGGGTCGGATCGTTTGAGCTCGAAAGGACTTTCAGGCCAATCAGGTCCTCAATCTGTAAGACCTTCACCATTTCTCCTAAAAGCCATTGCTCTTTGGCGCGTTTGAGCATGCCAATCGAAATCTCTTTCCCCGCATACATGAAATCCACTCGTCCTAGATCTGGGTCTTTAGCCACATAATTGGCGAATGTTTTTGTTTGATTCATGAGCTTATAACCGAGGGATTTCATGAGTCTGTCGACTGATTCGGCGCTTGATAGCAAAATCATAAAATCAGCATCCATCGTTGTTCGCCCGAGACCGTACGTGTGAAGGGCAATTCCTCCGATCAATGCAAAATCGACCTTCTGTTTTTTGAGGGTGTTAAAAAGGAGTGGAAGGACTTTTGAGAATTTCATGTGTGTTTCATGTGATTGATCAAGCCGTTTAGTGGACTGGGCGGGACTTGAACCCGCAATCCGTTAGGAATACGGTCCTGAGCCGTACGCGTATGCCATTCCGCCACCAGTCCACTAAAGGTCCGACGGCATTTTATATAATTCGCACACTTCAATGAAAAAGGATTCACCAGCACCTCCGGCGATTTCCAACCGAAAAGCCAGGCATGATTACCACATTCTCGAAACCTACGAGACGGGGATCGCTCTGCGTGGGCCCGAAGTGAAATCTCTACGCTTGGGGAAAGCCAATCTTCAGGACAGCTTTGCGCGGATCGATAAAGGCGAGATCTATCTTCATCAGATGCACATCAATCCCTATACCTTTACGCATCACGAAGATCTTACGCCTACTCGTACTCGCAAGCTGCTGATGCATCGCCAAGAGATCAATAAGCTTGAAGGCCGCGTCCAAGAGAAAGGCTTTACGCTTGTTCCTCTCGAAGTTTTCTTTACAGCGACTGGCATTGCCAAAGTCACGCTCGCTCTGGCCAAAGGCAAGTTGGCACCCGATCAGCGGGACGATATTAAAAAACGGGATCTCAAGCGCGAGGCTCAAAGAGAGTTCAGGGCCAAGACTAAATTTTGAGTAAAATAAATTAACTAACTAAGACGTGACTTCTGCGGAGAGATGACCGAGTGGTTTAAGGTACCGCTCTCGAAAAGCGGCGTACCGCAAGGTACCGTGAGTTCGAATCTCAC
>JAYWEN010000360.1:0-4424 GCA_043779245.1 Elusimicrobiota bacterium
CGTCAGTTAGAAAAGTGTTTGGGAATTCCGGATATTCTTTGCATCAATGAGTACGGGATGTGTGAAATGAGTTCCCAATTTTACGGTCGCGGATCAACCGCCTATCTACAGGGTCCGGTTTGGACGAAGACTCTTGTCGTCGATCCAAATAACCTTCTACCGGTCCCGACCGGCACGCCCGGACTGTTGCGGCATTTTGATTTGGCCAATGTGGATTCCGTTCTCGCGATTCAAACCGAAGACATCGGGATCGCTGATCACGAAGGATTCGTACTTCAAGGCCGGGACCCAGCCGCCGCCGAGAAAGGCTGCTCGATTGCAGCCGAATCTTTTGCCCAGTGAATGAGATTGTTCAAAGCTTAGGTAACGTCTCCGACCTCTGGTTGAACGCATCTCACCCCCTCCGCAAAGAAACCATTCAAGCGCTGCAAGTGTCCACAGGCCTTAGTTCTCATCAGATAGATCTGGCTCTGAGAAACGCTTTTACCGAATTAACCACGGATAAACTTAAAGCCTTTGCCAATTCCAAGCTGAAAAATAATTCTAACCAAAAGTCGGGGACGGTTTTGCATGTGCTTCCGGCCAACGCGTTTACAGCGTGGCTCCCCGGTGCCGTGATTTCAGCTCTCTTAGGCCATCACTCCTTATTGAAAGCCTCGGTCCGCGAACCTGTGTTCGCTCAGGCTTGGAAACGATCGGTGGAAGAAGTTGATCCGGCCTTAGCCAAGGCCTTTGAAATCGTCTCATGGAAAGACGATCTCCTCAATGCGTGCGATGCGGTTTTGGCGTACGGCTCTGATGAAACTCTAAATAGGCTTCGGTCCAAGACGCCGTCGACCGTACGTTTTGTGGGCTATGGCCATAAGTTAAGCGTCGGCATTATTTTTGAAGAGGCCCTGATGCGTGACCAGTCGGAAGGCCTGCTGGCTCGCGTGCGTGCGGATGTTGAACCTTTTCGCCTCCAGGGCTGCCTGTCTCCGCAAGTTCTTTATATTGAAAATCCACAGTATACGCGCTGGCCAGAATTGGAATCCGTCGTGGACGTCGCTCCTCGATTCCAACCATTTGTCGATAGCGGCGCAGCGATCAAAGAGCTTTCTAAGTTTTCGCCGTATCTCTCCTGTGTGGGGTATGCGGGATCGCCTCAGCGGGGGGAGTATCTGAAGGAAGAACTTGCAGGGCTCGGGGTGAGCCGAATCTGCCCCATCGGCGAGATGCAAAGGCCGCCCTTAGACTGGGCCAACAGCGGGATCGATTTAGTCAATTTGCTACACTGAAAGTCCATTTTTCTGACGATTTTCGGGCCCATAGCTCAATTGGTTAGAGCGTCCGGCTCATAACTGGAGGGTTGTAGGTTCAAGTCCTACTGGGCCCACTTTATTTCAAAGCCCGAGAGCGTTCGCAGCGATTATGGTAATATTTCAGAACAAATTTGGGTGCTTAGCTCAGCGGTAGAGCACTGTCCTCACACGACTGGTGATGGCACTCTCCGTTGGGCTCTTGAAGTAGATTACCGTCGAGGGTTTAAAAACAGAAGTAGATCGAAGTATCTTGAAAGAGCTTTCCTGGTGGCGTAATTTGGTGTCGTAAAGAAAATAAATTACGTTCCTTCGAACATTTGACAAGACATGCGCCGAACCTTAAAATCATTCCCATGAAATCACCGAAGAAACCGTCCAAAGAACCGCCCCTTCCTTCCCAAGACGAATCCCGTCGCGCCAATGTGTTGCGAGAAGAAATGCTTGCGCAGTTCCGTATATTAGGCGAAGCGTTATCGGCTGTCCGCGAGGATGTGAGTAGTATGAAACCCGATCTCCACGCAGTCAAAGAGGATGTTGCCGTACTGAAAGTAGCGGCTCGTTCCCATACTGATGCCATCCATTCCCATACTGATGCCATTCGTGCCAATACTGAAGCCATCCATGCCATGCAGTCCGACCTCAAGAACTTCAATCAGCGACTCGAAGTAGTTGAAGTTAAGCTCGCCTCGTAGGTTCTCTGTCGTGAAATCGCGCAAGAAGCGCCCCACTTCATCCCAAGAAGAAGTCCATCGAAGATATCTGATGGTGAAGCAACTGTATCGCGAGTTCCGTGGTATTGTGAGTACCTTGGCCGAAATTCGGGATACTGTTGAACGGATACTCGCCACGCTCGACGAAATGAACAAAAAATCCGAAGTCTTCTGGGCCGAGTTTAAGAGAGACTTCCCAGAGACGTGGGAACAAATGAATGTGGGCATACAACGGCTCCCCACCATTGAGCCCCTGGCGGGCCCGCCAATGTGTAGTGGCGGGGAAGTTGTCGAAGTCAAACTCGCCTCGTAACGAATCATCCGGTCGGCCCCGTGAAAAAGCTTGCCCTTCTTTTCGTCGAAGGTCGATTGCAGTATTTTTGACCAGGAAGAATTCGTCTCCAGGATTTCGTCTCGCGAGGCTTGGCTGCAACTGCACTGAGAAGCGTCGTGGCAATAGAAAAAAGTACCCCGGTATCATCGAAATTCATATACGCTAATGATCCTAGAACGCCCGTGCGGGCTGTCTGATGTACAGTCCATGAGAAATTAACAGGCCCAGCGCAAAGACAAAATAAAGCGCTGCTAAAAAGTTCAGCGCCCTTTCAGGAAATGTCTAAGCTTCGCGACTACTTCCACGCAAATACCCACGAAAAATAGAGGACATTTGCCAAAAAGGCATGGGCCCTCGTTAACAAAGAAGTTACATTCAAGAAATACCCTTGTAACACGCATCGTTTACACTTAAATTAATCCCTGGGAGGGGTTGTTCCTCCCAACGATGCTAAATACATTTTTCATGCGATCGGCGAAACAAAGCCTTGCGACCATTTTGTCGCTTTGTCTTGTTTGGACCTCTGGAAGCGTCGCAGAGGCGGCTCTTGCCGTCCCTGACGTTTTTTCTACGAAGGGACTTCCTCCACAATTCAATCTCATTCCTCCGGGCCAGTTAGGCCGGATATCCGACTACCACGATGCTTCACAGGTAGGGAAAAAGACGCCGCTTGTCATTATCATTCAAGATTTGCACGTCAACTATGGCGTTCAGAAAAATATCGCCGCCCTCCTTGATTTCCTTTCCGAGAAACTGGGAGCCAAAACCGCTGATAAATCGGAAGTTCCATTTGCTGTAGCGGTCGAAGGGGCTCAGGGGCCGGTGGATTCCTCTGTCATGGCCACATTCCCCGATGAGAAGATCAAAGAACAAGCCTCCGAGTATCTGATGCGGCAAGGGGAATTGACCGGCGCCGAATATTTTGCCGTAAAGCGCGGAATCCCGAATCTTTTGGTGGGTGTAGAAAACGGGGTCTACTATAACCTTCACCGCGATCTCTTCCGCAAAACGTACGAAGATCGGCAAACTCTGGTTGGCATGCTGCAAAGCCTCGAAACCGATTTCAAGACGCTTCAAAGACAAAGCTACGGCCCCAAACTCAAAGAATTCCAAAAAACGCTGGATGCCTACGAAGGCGCTCAGATGTCGACGATGGATTTCTTGAAAGCTCTTGTCGCCGCCAACCACACAGTAGGAATCGATCTCAAAACAAAGTTCCCTGCTCTTGCTCGCTACTTATCGATGATGGGGGAAACCGATGAAAAATCTCTCGGTCTCCCAAGCCATGATGAGCTTCGTCAATACACCCAGCAGTTTTTAACAGGTGCTCAGGCCTATTTGTCTGGCCAGGAACGACAGACGCTCATGACCCTCGCCAAGGGGACCGAAACATCCAACTACTACCTCTATATGAGAGACCTGGTCAACAAGCACCAGCTTTTCATGACAGTTCCTGTGGAGCTCGGGCGTTATATGGAATGGCTCAATATCTCTAAAGGAATGGGGATGGATCAAGTTCAGCATGACGCCAAAGAACTCGCTTTTGAAATCAAGAAAACACTCGCCAAAGATGGATCTGAAGCGGACCTCGTTCAAGTAGAACACGACCTGTCACTTCTCATTCGGATGTCGAACCTTCAGACCACAGAGGCCGAGGTCAAAACGTTTGGACATAGGCTCAATCAATTCATCGCCCTCTGCAAGTCGCTCATGGAATCCAACGGAGTACGGTCCTTTGATGAACCCAAGGTTCGCTCGCTCATTTCCTCAAGCATCGATTACTACGCCATGGCGCTCATGCGGAATCGGCCGATGGTGGAAAACACGCTTGCGCTCATGAATGGACAGGCTGTTGAAATTCAGAAAACACCGTCTGCCATTCCAGTAGCCAAACTCCATGTTTCAAAGAACAAGAAGAAGCATGTATCGAAAGTTCACGCCGCGCCAGCATCAACCACCCAATTTTCGAAGGTTCCACAAAAGGACACAGCGGTTCTTATTGCCGGTGGATTTCATACTATTCAGATCACGGAGCTCCTCAAGAAAAAAGGCGTGTCCTACATCGTCATGACCCCGCTG
>JAYWEN010000361.1:0-1934 GCA_043779245.1 Elusimicrobiota bacterium
GTTCACTCACATATGAATTTAATCATTGAAAAAGAGAAAGAAGGGACCAAGCTGCCGGCCGTGATGCGGGCGGCTCTCCGTTTGTTCGTGAAGCAGGGGATTGATGGCACGACTATTAAGGATATTGCTCATGCGGCCGGCGTTGCGGAGGGTTCGCTCTATCGCCACTTCAAAAGCAAGGACGATCTGGCCTGGCATCTCTTCAGCACGCATCTCAAACAATTTACCGATGAATTGACGGAGAGAGTCTTTGCTTTGACTGGAGCCGAGGCGCGTATTCACAAATTTGTGGAAGAGTCGTTTGCCGCCTACGAATCCGATCCCGAACTCTACATCTACCTCATCTTGCGCGAGCACAGCGAGCTCGATAAATATTCTAAAGAATTCGCCCACCCGGGACATGTGGTCATGCGCATCATTGATGAAGGCCAAAAGAGTGGCGAAATCAAACCCGGTGAACCCTACATTTTGGGCAGTCTGTTTGTCGGCGGCGTCATCCGCGTCGCCGTCGTGAAAATGTATGGCAATCTCAGCCACCCTCTTTCAAACTACACAGACGATGTTGCACAAAACATTTGGGCGATGCTCAGAGCGGAGGGTAAATCATGATTTGTAATACTAGCTACGGAGAACTCAAAAAGCTGGTCACTGCCGGAATTATTTCCGAGGCTCAGTGGGCCCAAGCATCTTCCTTTTTAAGAGGATCTCGTGGCGAGCCCTCCACAACGTCTGAACTCACGCGGCAAGAAGCATCTAAATCATTCAATCCGATCATGGTTCTCTATTACATTGGAGCTCTTTTGATTTTGTCCGCCTTCGGGTGGTTTATGGGAAGCCAATGGGACGCTCTTGGCTCTGGTGGAATTCTGTCAATCAGTTTGCTTTATGCCATGCTCTTTATCGGCGTGGGTCGTTTCTTGATCCATCAAGAGCGATTTCTGGTTGCAGGCGGACTTCTGATCACGTGTGCGGTCGGTATGACGCCGCTGATCACCTACAGCCTCCAATCTCTGCTTCATGTCTGGCCTATGCAACCGCCCGGAAGCTATCCGGGTTACTACGTCTGGATTAATGGATCCTGGATTATCATCGAGATGGCGACCGTCCTCGCATCGCTATTCGCGCTTCGCAAAGTTCGCTTTTCTTTTCTCGTCATGCCGGCGGCTATCGCACTTTGGTTTTTTTCCATGGATATCGCGGAGATCTTCAGCGCGTCGCATACGTTAACTTGGACGCATCGTTCCTGGACAAGTGTCGTCTGCGGAGTGCTATTCCTCCTCGTCGGACGCGTAGCTGATGAACAGGAAAAAGGCACAGATACCGCGTTCTGGATTTATTTAGCGGGACTTCTTGCCTTTTGGGGGGGCCTCACTTCCCTTCCCAGCCAAGGAGAGTTTGGCCGACTTATCTATGCGTTTGTAAACGTCGGATTGTTAATCGCGGGACTCTACCTTAACCGCAAAACATTCGCGGTGTTCGCTACGATGGGACTCTTTACCTATGTCGGGCACCTGGCGTGGACGCTTTTTAAAGACAGTCCAATCTTTCCCATTGCCCTCGCATTCGTCGGACTCATGATGATCCTCTGTACGGTCGTGCTCCAGAAAAACTATTCTAAGTTGGAACGATATTTCCATGCCTAAGGCAGCCAAAGAACCTTCCAAAGAGCGACTCATTCTGGTACACGGGATTTTGAACAACACCGCGTGGCTAAAAGTGTTTGCTAAACGACTGAGAGCCGAAGGCTATGAAGTTCACAATTGGGGTTATTCCAGCACGAAGAAGTTAATTGAGGAACATGCCGCGGATCTCGAAGCCTTTATTCGAGATTTAAAAGGCCATGAAAAAATCCATTTCGTGGGATTCAGTCAGGGGGCGATCATTTTGCGTTACCTCCTTGCGCGCCATACGATTCCGGCCTCGGGTCGTTTTGT
>JAYWEN010000362.1:0-7500 GCA_043779245.1 Elusimicrobiota bacterium
GTTCCAACACCAACCGTGAGAACCTTCTTGAGAGGCTCAAACAACGCGCGCGCCGTGGTTTGGGTATTGGCATCATTAAACGTGCTGTTCGCCGAGAGAATGCCAAACCCTTGACGCGAAAGCTGCAAGGAGGCCTGACCCGCCGGATCCCGGGCATCCCAGCTGTTGGTATGGCTGGCCACCGCACCAGCCCCTAAGCTAAGGGCATAAGCGCCGGCCACATAATCACGCATCAAATCCGCCACGATATCCTGAGCCTTTCCGCTATTACGCTCGCGAACCAAGGCCGAGACATCCGAGTGCGCCAGCTCGAGGATTTTCCGCGCCTCGCCACTCTCTGGGTTGTATTCGTAGACCGCCATCACGGGCTCCTGCGCGGCATTGAGTTCTTGCCTGGCGGTCACCACCACAGGATTCCCGTAAGAAGCCAGTTCGTTGGATAATAAATTGTGATCGGACTTGGCGATTTGAAGCTTCGCGACATCCAAACTAGTCTGTGCATTGCGCAAGATGACAAAGAAGCTCTGACGAGTTCCGCTCACTTCATTCTCAATCTGGAATTCTTTAATACGACTCGTCTGAACGCCGGAGTCCGGTTTGGCCACATTCTCTTGCATGGCTTGAAGCGTGAGCTCTTTCACGCGAATCTGCCCTTCAAGCGCTCGAACGCGCTCTTCGCGCATCTGCTTATTGCCCCGACCGCCTGCCCCCAGGACGGAAAGCGCTGTGCTCATCGCCGAATAGGCCAAGCTCATCGCATCGGGAGAGGCGGGAATCGTGATAGACAGATTCGACTTACCCTTCTTGAGCATGTCGCGGAAATCTTTAAGGAATTGGAGCTCAGCTTCATACGCCTCTATAGAGGTTCCCGGGATTTCCGATTGAATCCGAGATTGCAGAAGCGACTCAATTCCCTCGGTTCCATCCGTTCCAAAACCCACATGAAGCTCACTCACTCCAACGAGCGCCTGCAAGCGCATCTTGGCTCTTTCAAGCCGGAGTTGGCTCACCGTATCCGAAGCCGTCGCCTGGCGATTCGCCATTTTCAACTCAAGCATGGCGCTAAGCACTTCGACTTCAAGAGCGCTGCCGGAGAGTTGCCGCTTTAGCTTGGCAATATCGTGTTGTTGCTTGGACTGGTCATGAACGCGCTGACGAAGGAAATGCATGGTGACGGAGAACGGGCCGCGAGGAACGACCGCTCGGTACGACAGAATGAACCCTTGGTTATCGCGAGCAATCTTTTCATCTTCAATCGCGTTCTCGCTTTCCATCCGCTGTGCCGATCCAGAATGCTGCTGGGCAAGTTCAAGAATGCGCTGAGCATCCTTGATTTCCTGTTGAGCGGACACCCCGGACACAAGATTCAGTTTTGAGGGAGCCATCGTTCCAGCAAACCCTTCGCCAGCAGCTTGCTTCGCCGAAGATTCTAGAACTTGACGCCGAAGCTTGGCCTGAAGCCAATCCGAAAGAATATCCGTCGAGGCGTTGGCTTGATTGGCTTGAGACGCCAGCTGCTCTTCCACGAGGGCGGCTTCACGATAATCATTCATCACGTCGGTGCCGGTAAGGCGGTCGAGGGTATGTTGCAAGGCGTCCTGGGCCGCTTTGAGCTTTCCGTTGTTGGCGCGGTTGATGATGTCTCCACCGATGATGCCGCCAGGGAAGCTTTGAATCGGAGTGCTTCCGTTTTGGAGACGGATTCCGGGAGTAAAGGTCACATGGGAAATGAACGCGGGGAGCTTCAGCTTGCGCACAGACGACTGAGCTGCAGTGGTCGTCGCCATCCCCTTATAGCCGAGAACAATATGACCGGAGGGACTGTCCTCGAGCACAACATCCTGTGTTTCCAAAGCCGATTTAAGAGCGGCATCAACACCCTGACCCGACACAAGATCCACGCCTGGGGCCAAGAACGCCGAACGCAGCGCCTTGCCGATCTTGGCCACATCCACCTTTCGATGCCCTTCCAAAGAGGTTAGCACTTGGGTCACAATGGATTCAGCGGCGAGCCACTTCTGGAGACTCTCAATACTCTGGGTTAGCGTGTTTGAAATCTCGGCATTGTCATAGATGCGGGTTTCATTGAGATCGAAGGCTGCGGTCCAACCCCGATAATCCTTCCCTGAAAGAGTTCCCAGCTCTTGCCGACGCGCATCAAAATCAGTGATTTTGGACTGCAGCTCATCTTCCACCACAAGCCGGCGGACCTGATCTTTGGCCGCGATCGCTTCACGCAGCTGGTTTTGGGACCGTTTGATCGAGGCCTCGGCCGAGACCACCTCGACATATTTCATGGCGTAGGCAAGCCGGGCGCGATTTTCCAAGTCCACGGTTTCACCCAGCGCGCGCCAATAGGCATCGACCGTCTGACCAATCGAGGCCGCAACGGTTTTGTCATAGCTGACAATCAAACCCATACTGACGAACGGTTTTAGACCGCTCGAAAGAATTCCCCCACCTCGAACCTGAAGCTTGGGAATGACCAGCATCATTTGATCCAAATGGCCGCCGAGATCCGACCGAAGTCTCTGAACGCGCTGCCCTGCCTCGCTGAGCTCTTCAGTCTGAATCACTTCAGGCATCAGAGAGGAATTGGCCAGGATTCCTCGCGATTGTCTCGAGAGATCAACCGACGCTCTAGAACGTGAGCCCATATGCATCGTCAAACGGACTATTAAACGATCGACTTCAGGAGCGATGGCATTTTGTGTGACGTTTAGAAGGTAACGCTTGAGCGCCAGAGCCGATTTGCTGCGAAGCGACTCAGGAGAGCTCACGAATTCTGAAATGATGGCGGTAAATTCCTCAAGATCAAACCCGGGAGAGGTGGTTTCGATCGCCCGCTCAAGCCCGGAGATCATCGCCTCGAACTCGGGACTCTTTTGCCGAAGAGTTTGCAGGAGTTTCTCCCACTTGTCCCGGCGCACAGAAGCACGAATGATTTGCTCTTGTTCCATCTTGGTTTTTTCGGTCAGCTGCCGGTCCTGTTCCGCGTTCATTCGCGCGCCGGCAGGCAACTCAGGAGTGGTCGGCTCCAGAATCTTCTGTAAATTCTTCGCGCCTTCAAGAATCCGCCTATCCATTTCCGCGCGCTGGCGTTCCAAGGATTCTTTCTCGCGTTTTTGGTCGGCTTCATCCCGCTGCTGCGCGGCTCGAAGTTCGACTTTGAGAGCGTTTTTCATCTCATTGGTGAACAGAGGCCATCCGTCTTGATTGGCCTTCACGGAAAGACCCTGTCGTTTCTGGAGAAGGATGAGTGCGGCTTTCAGATCACTTGAAAGCGAACCGCGGAAAATAGGATCCGCATAGTGGCCATCAGGACGAGCCGAGGAGATAGAGGCATTAGGACGTGCACTCGGCGTCAAAAGCCCGGCTCTCACGAGAGCATCCTGGAGATGACCAATTTCCTCGGAAGACGCGTCGGCTAAATTTTCCTGAATCGAGTTCACCCATGAGTGGGCATCCACTTCAGCCACCGGAAGGGTTCTTACGGGAGCCGCCGGGGCCTGCCAGAATGCAACTTTCTTAAGCAACCCGCCGTACCACGAACCCGGCGCGTCCTCCTGTACCTGGCGGAATTGTTTTTGAGTCTGAGCTCTCACGTCACGAAGGCGCCCCTCAACCTCTTGAATTTTCTTCGCCCGCTGTCCTAAAACATCCTGGATGGTGGATTTAAGAGTAGCGTCCTCGGGGTTATCCAATTGCGCCAGCAGCATTTTGTAATGCGTTTCAATCGCTTGACGAAGAGCCTTCACCGGCAAGCCCTTCTCCCCTTTTCCTTCCACCACATTCAAGACTCGGAGTGCATCCAGCACGGAATCGTTTAGCTCCTCGCTGTTCTGCCCGGATCTTCCACGCATTAATCGAGAAAAAATGGAGTTGCGATTCTCAGGAGTTTGCGCGGAACGAAGTTCATCGCGCATCGAATCGGTGATTGAATTCAGATCACTAGCCACAGAACCCCCTAAGTGATAACCCAGTTGCCCTAACGCAGAAACCAGGTCCTTGACCGCAGGTGAATGATCGCCTCGTTTCAACAGAGGAAGTTGATCCGCCGCAGACAACGCTTGCTGACGTCGGGCCTGCAAGGATTCCTTAACGGCTTGCCGCTGCAATTGTCGAACATCGGACTCTAGTCCCTGGCGTACAGATGATTGATCGACAGGCGTGGCGCCAAGCCCTTGCTTGGCATCCTCAAGTTTCCGCTGTGTGGCCGACAATCGGCTTTGCTCTTCTGACCCTTTAGGGGCGAGAGACTCTTTGGTTTTGGACAGGAGCTGTTGAAATTTGCGAATTTCCTTGGACGGAGCAAACGCGTCGGATGCATCCGTCATTTCCTTGGCCAACGCATCAATCAATTCAATGACGTCGCGATTGGAAGCTCGCAGTTGATCTAACGTGTGGGTTCGTGTTTCGCCATTCAGGTGCACGCCTAGTGCTTCGTAGGATTTCAGCACCGTCGCATGCAGAAGATCTCGCTGACCTAAGATGCCTCGGAAATCGTGCAGGGTTTTAAACACCGTCTGTCGAAGGAGAAGTTCTTGACCGGCTTGGGAGTATTTTTTCAACGCGCTCAGATAGCTCTTTGAATCACTTTGGCCTTGAGCATCAAGTTGGCGAAGCTGCGCTTTAAGATCCGCTTGGTCGATCGTTAAATGGGTTTGCTTGAGCTCATACGCGGTTTGTGCTTGCATTTGTGGAACCTGCGCCTCGATTTGACGAATCGCTTGACCGATCATGAAGCGCCGGACGTCAGTCCCTTTGCCGCCTGAGGACTCCGCAATCTTTTGAGCCAACGCCTCCGCTTTGGAATACCCGTCGGTCTCCTGACCAGACAGAAGGTCCAACCGTTGATAGACCTCGGTCATGAATTTCTCGGATGGCGTCGCCTTGGAGGCGAGCGCTTCGGAATAGGTCTTCAGCAGGCTATCGGCGTCTTTGAGGTTCTGAGAGAGTTCTACGGGCTTTTGACCGGAGGAAAGATGAAGCTCCAATTTAGCCAGATCGGCTTTCAGTGAGCGCAGGCGGGCCGAATCGACTTGATCTTTTTGACCTTCCTGCTGGATTTGGCCGAGTATGCGTAAGACCTGATGAGCCAGTTTTTGAGACTCGAGCCTTGCTCGATCGGCGGAGCTCAAGTCTCCACGCAACGAAGCATCGATAGCCGCTTCGCCGGGAATCCCCTCACGGGTCAGTTGCATGGCCAAATCCAAACGGCGAATACCTTGCTCGGCACTATACTTTCGTGAGGCAAGCTCAATTTTCCGGAAAGCATTGGAGTCCAACTTCATCCCACGTTCGAAGGAATTGACAGTGGCATTGAGTTGATGCTTTTGCTCATTGGGCCCTTCAAACAGCAAGGCGTCGGCTCGATCAGTATCCACGAGAGCAGGCACTTGAGAATAAGCTGAAGCCAAGGCGCCTATCGCCGAAGCCACTTTAGGGCTGCGGAATCGCCGGCCGGCGCCTGTTAGCCCCGACACAAAACGCTGATTCCATCGAGAAAAGGCCTTATCGATGAGGGTCCATCGGTGAAGGCTTGCATCAATCCGGTCTTGAGCCCAGGCCTGACGGTCAAGCCATCGAATGAGCGGTCGAGCCAAGAAAAGAACAAATCGGCCCACCCCTTGAACCAGCAGAATCGTCAGAAATACAGGGAAGAGAACAATCAAACTCACCCGCGACACGAAGGACAGAGCGCCCAGAGGCGACAAAAGAATTCGGCCGCCAACATGTCCACGAAGATCGGAATAGTCGAGAGGAGTCCCTTCCGAAAGCCCGTCCATGCCAAAGCGCGCGGCAAACTCCTGAGTCGAAACGAGCATGGCGCTGGCTCCACTCAAAACCTGGCCCATGCCAAAACCAATCCACCAGTGAGGCTGAACAATTTCGGGAACCCCATGAGCCGCCGCACTGAGAGACATCGCTTCTTGGCGAAGGCCTTCCTCATCGATAGAGTTTAAGGCGTCCGGACCCAGCAGGCTTTCAAGAAATTGAAGGGCATTGGCCAGCTCGCCGGAGAGCTCTGAGTCTTGTTCCGCCGCGCGCTCGAGAGATCTTTCACCCACCTGAGTAGCAACGTAGCGACGCAGAAGAACATTCCACCGCATCGCCGCTCGGGCTATGACAAGAATGGCTCGCGGTGTAGACAACTCCCGCAGCGCTTGCCCGTGGGCTCGCGCGGATTCCCGGCCCGCAACCACCTGTTTTTCGGCCACCAAGATGACTTCTTTGAGAAGCTGTGACGCATCGGCATCTGATAAGGAGGAATGGAAAGCCGCCGCATAAGCCATTTTGAGAGTGTCCTGGGCGGTGATGAGGTAAAGCTGATTTTCAACCGTACGAAGCAGGTCCGGGAAGGAGGGAACTTGAAGCGGTTCACCGACAGGGCTATTGCGCTGCGCCGATTCGACTGCTTTTTGCCATAGGTCCTGGGCGAGAGATTTCGCACGTTCTTTCAACTGAAGAGGCAAGTTCTCCGGCAAGAGTCTAGCCACCATCTGCGGCGGCATTTGACTTACAAGAAGTGAGGCGCGGGACGCCCACGAGACAGGAGAGGCTTCGGCTGAGCTCTTACTTTTTTTGCGGCGCTTGATTTCTTTTTTGGAGAGAGGCTGAACTGGAGCGGCCACTGTGACGGGCTCTTGCTCGGGAACGCTCAACGCTAAGGATTCTGCCGATTGGAAAGACGAAAGCGCCGTCACCAGCTCGGATTGAGACGTCAAGCGCAGCCGGCTAAATTCCGCTTTGGCCTGAAAAGCAAACGAAGACAGAATTTTCGCGCGCTCACCTTGTGTCTTAGAAGCGTTCTCTTGAATATCGGGGACAAGGCTGAGGTAATTGGTTAAGAGTTCATCCAGATTATCCAGAAGTGCCTGTCGGGCCATTTCGTGGAACAGCTCAGGCGACATGGCCGCCGGCCGGTGCAGGAAAAGGGATTCGATTCGACGAACGTTCTCGCCCGCGCTCTCTCCGTGATTTAAGAATTCGATCAGAATTGATTCAGGATTTTTGGATTGCAGGGCGCGATCGCGAAGTTGATAGATCCACGACCGGTCCGTATCGATAATCGTGTCAAACTGAAGGAGCTGCTGGCGTTGAGTAAACTGATCGGCTTGAATTCGTTTCTGCGCGCGAAGAATGAGCACGTTAATAGCGGAGCCTTCGATTGGCCCTTTGGCCTTGGCCACAAGCGTGCGCAGCCTCTCGGGCGCATACACCTGCAGAAGGTCGTCTTCCATGGAGAGATAGAACCGGGTGACCCCTGGATCGCCTTGCCGGCCGGCGCGTCCGCGAAGTTGATCATCCGCCCGGCGCTCATTGTCCCGCTCGATACCGATGACATACAGACCGCCAAGAGCTCGCGCTTCATCATCAAGCGTGATATCCGTTCCACGGCCCGCCATATTGGTCGAAATCGTGACCGCACCTTTTCGTCCCGCTTGGGCAACGATTTCGGCCTCGCGTTCGTGCTGTTTCGCGTTCAATACATTGTGT
>JAYWEN010000363.1:0-4535 GCA_043779245.1 Elusimicrobiota bacterium
AAGCCGCCGTCAATTTCAAACCAGACTCTTTCAAAATCTTTCGCCCTTCCTCGACATGGGTCCCTTCGAGCCGAACGACAAGGGGTATTTTAATCCCCACTTCTTTGGCCGCCGCGACGATGCCGTTGGCGATCACATCGCACTTCATAATTCCACCGAAAATATTGACGAGGATACCTTTGACTTTGGTGTCCGACAAAATGATTTGGAAGGCTTCCGTGACTTGTTTGGCGTTGGCGCCTCCGCCCACATCTAAAAAGTTAGCCGGTTCGCCGCCATGAAATTTGATCAAGTCCATCGTCGCCATAGCCAAGCCCGCACCGTTCACAAGACATCCGATTGTCCCGCTTAACGCAATGTAGTTAACACCAGCATCCTGCGCGCGAACATCAAGCGGGTTTTCTTCAGAAGGATCACGCCAGGCCTGAGCAGTGGGGTGGCGAAAGAGCGCATTATCGTCCAGACTCATCTTGGCGTCCATCGCAATCACCTTTCCGTCTTCGGTAAGACCCAGGGGGTTAATTTCGAGCAATGAAGCATCCCACGCCAAGAACGCTTTGGCAATCGCCACCATGACTGACGCCATCGCATTAATCGAAGATCCCTGAAAGCCCATGCGCTGCGCCAAGTTGCGCGCCCGAAAAGCCGGTAATCCGACGAGCGGATCCACGTCGAGGTAGTAGAGCGCCTCGGGACGGGTCCTCGCAAGCTCCTCGACATCCATGCCGCCTTCCATCGAGGCCATGATGACAGGAGAGCCTTTGGTGCGGTCGAGTACGCAAGCCAAATACAGTTCCTTTTTCACGCTTTGCGCTTGCTCGATATAAAGTTTGCGAATGACGATACCGTCGGGGCCGGTTTGATGCGTGACAAGCTTCTTGCCAAACAGCGTCGTGGCGACCGATTGAATCTCCTGAGGGGTGGAGGCTTTGAGAATTCCTCCCGCTTTTCCGCGGCCACCCGTATGCACTTGCGCCTTGACGACCCAAGGTCCTGCGGGAAGCTTCGATAGAACGGCAGGAATATCTTCTTTAGAAAGGAGGGCAACGCCTGCGGGTACAGGAATGCCCGCTTGCTGAAGGACGGATTTGGCTTGAAATTCGTGCAGCTTCACGGATTAGCGGGAGGCGGCTGTCGCGCCGCGTTCGGCCATCAGCACGTAATGCAGGTCATTGGGACCGGTGTATTTAGAAAGAGGCCGGATCAGACGATTGTTACGGTATTGTTCAATCACATGAGTGCACCAACCGATCACGCGGCTGATGGCAAAGATAACCGGATAAAGATCGGTGTCGATGGCGAGGTAACGAAACACGGTCGCCGAATAGAAGTCTAAATTAGGATTAATCTTTTTCTCGGAAATCATAATCTTTTCCAGAATTTCCGAGATCTCAAACCATTTGGCAGGGCCGATTTTCTGGCTGAGCTCTTTGGATTTTTGCTTAAGAATTGCGGCCCGAGGATCGGTGGTGGAATACACACGATGGCCAAACCCCATGACTTTCTTCTTAGCCGCTAATTGCTCCCGAAGATACGCTTCGGCTTTGTCGGGAGACCCAATTTTTTCCCGCATCTCCATCACCCGTTGATTAGCCCCTCCATGCAGCGAGCCTTTTAACGTACCCACGGCGCTTGTGACTGCGGAGTAGATGTCAGACAAGGTCGAGGTCGTCACACGCGCAGCAAACGTGGAGGCATTCAATTCGTGGTCGGCCTGCAAAATGAGCGCAATGTCCATGGCACGCGAAGAGGTTTGATCTGGCTTTTTCCCAGTGAGCATGTAGAGAAAATTGGCGGCATGGTCTAACTGCGCATCGGGCGCAATGATCGGCTGATTACAACGAATGCGCTCAATGGCGGCGGCCATCGTGGAGAGCTGGGCCGTCAAACGGATCGTCTTTCGGATGTTGGCCGGCTCACTTAAATCTTCGGCGTCCGGATCATACGACGCCAAAAGTGAAACCGCCGTGCGCATCCAAGCCATCGGCTCAGTTTTAGACGGCATCAGTTGAAGAATTTTAAGCAGATCCACAGGCACGGGCCGATTTTTACGCAGGTTTTCTTGGAACTCTGAAAGTTGGGGAGCGGTGGGCAATTGACCGAAAAGTAAGAGATAGGACACTTCTTCAAACGTCGACTTGTCGGCCAATTCATTCACATCGTAGCCGCGGTAGCGCAAGATGCCTTTCTCTCCGTCTATAAAGCAAATCGAGGAATTGGCGATCACGACGTCTTCGAGTCCGATAATGGGTTCATTCATGGGGGTTGGGTTCTCAGCTTCCTAATTATTTTCGACTATTGATAAATCCTAAAAACTCTTCGCGTGTCCTGGCATCGGAGCGAAAAACACCGACCATGGCGCTCGTGACCGTGGGCGAATTTTTACTCTGAGCGCCCCTCATTTCCATGCACAGGTGCCGCGCTTCCATCACCACGGCCACACCTAAAGGTTTTATCTTATTCAAAATGATTTCTGCAATCTGAGACGTCAGTCGCTCTTGCACTTGAAGGCGGCGACTAAACGCTTCAATGATCCGCGGAATCTTGCTTAAGCCAATAACCTTTCCATTAGGGATATAGGCCACGTGGCATTTTCCAAAAAAAGGCAAAAGATGGTGCTCACACAAGGAATAAAAATCCACGTCGCGAACTAAGACCATCTCGCTATAGGGCACCTCAAAAAGAGCTTCGTTGATTAATTTGTCCACATCGACTTGATAGCCACTTGTCAACTCGTGCAGGGATTTGGCCACCCGCTGAGGTGTTCGGAGGAGTCCTTCGCGTGTCGGATCTTCCCCTACAGCCTTTAAAACGTCTTCGATAAGGTCCGGCAAGCCCATGTGAAGACGAGATTATACTTAAAATGACGTCCCCTACCTTTGAACCTAAAGGAAGGGACTGTCTCTCTGCTTATACAGAGAGACTAGAACCCTTCTGATCGTGTATTATCCTACCTATGAAAATTTTAGAGGTGGCGATGGAAATCGCGCTGCCGACGGATCTTCTGGAAACCATTTTTAAGAAGCATGGGTTTCGCCCCACGCGCGATGCAGCCATGTCGACGTCCGTCGGAGGAATTGGCCCGCTCCTGCGGGAACGCATTATGGCTCAGCCCGAGGAAGGTATTGAAGCCATTGGTGTCACACTACTTTATCAATCCACCTGGATTCAAAGCTGGTTTGATTGGGGCCAACTTCACCTTGAAAAGCGAGACGTCGCCCAAACACTGAAAGAATCGTTGACCGACACTGGAATTGATCTCCCCCTCACCTTTTTCGATGGATCTAATGCGAGCGCGCATGTATGGTCAGCCGCCTACGGCAATACAAAAGTCTACTTCTTAGATTGTCCTCCCATAACCCAAGTCGTTTACCCGAGCGAGGAAGACGCACCGCTCAAACATCCCAATCCCGGATCCTGGGCGGAAGACAGCCGGTTCCGCCAAAGCTGGCTCGTCGGTCGCGGCGCATTGGCTTTGGCCAAGGCGTTGAATTTCACACCGGACATTATTGTTCAAAGTGAAACGCCTACATTCTTCGCGCATCATCGCCTCGTGAAAGACGAATTTCAACACGATGCATTCTTTAAAAACACCCGCTACATCTTCAACGATCACACGCCGATGGAATATGCCCACCCCAATTGGTCGCGCGCCACGCTGGAGAAATTAAAAATTGATTCCTCTGGCTATGTTCCGCCCGCGGGCGTTTCAGAAAAGGGTGACGTCGATATAACGCGCCTCCTCGTTGGAGTTGTGGAAGGTGTTTTCGGAGTGGCCAAAAAACACGCCCAAGTCATGCGCGCGATGCCTTCTCTCAAAGATTACGCCAAAAAAATCGACTCTATCACCAACGGCGTTCATCCCGATATTTGGCAGTCGCCCGACTTGGCACACGTTTCGTCGCTGTCCGATGCCGATCTTCTCGCGCTCAAAGCACGAAAAAAGCATGACCTTCTCGATTGGGTGTGGCGCCATTACGGACTTTGGCACACCTGGAAAGAACAAGTGCAGGACAAAGCGGTCGTCTTGTGGACTCGCCGCATCACGGGGTATAAGCGCATCGACCTCTTGGTCGAGATCTTTAAAAATCCCCCATTGAAAAAACAATTTTTAGACTCCAACATCGTGCTTTTTATTGGCGGCCGAATTCATCAACATGACGACCAAGCGCAAACAATCGTTTACACCCTGTTAGACCTGATTAGCCAAGATCCTGTTTTGAAAGAACGAGTGCTGCTCCTGGACAACTTCAACGTGTGGATGGCGCCTCGGCTTTTCCAAGGCGCCGATGCGGCCATTATGCTCGCCGATGACGGGCGCGAGGCATCAGCCACCGGGTTTATGAAGGCGCAATTGAATGGCGATCTCATCATTGCTTCGGAGGATGGAGCAATTGCCGAATCCGTCATCTTTCAAGGAAAAGAAAAGCCCGGCAGCACCGCCAACGGGTTTGAAGTTCCCTACGGGGACGGACACCCTAAAGGGGAGGGCCTCATTCAGGGGTTAAAACAACTCCAAACGGCACTGTCAAACC
>JAYWEN010000364.1:0-5271 GCA_043779245.1 Elusimicrobiota bacterium
ACAGTCGCCACGAGCTCGCGCGCATTCATATCTTTGAGACCTTCCCATTTTGTGTTGAATGCACCTAAGAAAACCTTCTTGATCATGACGAGGAAGAAGGCCGCCGTAATCAGGACGCCGAGTAAGGAGATCACTGTAATATAGCGGTACTGAGCGACTTGGAAAGATCCCAAAAAGCAGAGGAATTCGCTGACGAATCCTGACAGTAGTGGTAAACCCAGAGACGCAAAACACGCCAGAGTCATAATGCCCGTGTAGACGGGGAGTTTTGTCCCCAGCCCGCCGAACGCGTTCACATCACGTGTGTGTGCGCGGTCATAAATCACACCCACGAGCAAGAACAAGGCGCCCGTAATAATTCCATGGTTGATCATTTGGAGTGCGGCGCCGCTAAAACCAATCACATTTAACGAAGCCATGCCCAATAGCGCATACCCCATATGATTCACGGAGGAGTAAGCGATCATGCGCTTAATGTCCGTCTGAGCTAAGGAACAGAAAGCCCCATAAACGATGTTGATACAAGCAATCACTGCGATTCCGAACGCGAGGCGTTGGGTCGCTAGTGGCAAAAGTGGGAAGGAAAAGCGAAGCAGTCCGTAGGTTCCCATTTTTAAAAGGACGCCGGCCAGAATCACCGAGACAGCTGTCGGGGCTTCAACGTGCGCGAGCGGCAGCCAGGTGTGGAACGGGAACGCAGGGATCTTCACCGCAAAACCTAAATAGAGTCCTAAGAAGAGCCAAAGCTGGAGTCCTCGCGCCAGATTCGGACTTTGCTTTAAGATCTCCGTGTAATCAAAGGTGTGCGGAGCCGCGTTGAAATAGAGCGCCAAGAAAGCGATCAACATGAAAACGCTTCCCGTCAGGGTGAAAAGGAAGAACTTGATCGCGGCGTATTCCTTCTTCGGGCCGCCCCAAATTCCAATTAAGAAGTACATCGGAACCAAGGTCAGTTCCCAGAACACGTAAAAGAGGAAGAGATCGAGCGAAACGAACACGCCCAGCATGGCCGTTTCCAACAAGAGGAAAAAGAAGAAATATTCTTTTACTCGCAATTCGATTCCAAAGGAAGAGATGACGGCTAAAAAGGTAAGACCCGTTGTCAAAACGACCATGGCTAGGGACAGACCATCGACAGCCATAAAATAATGCACGTTGAAAGCAGAGATCCAAGTGAACTTCTCGATGAACTGGAAATCGGATGTGCCACTGTTGAAATTCGCCCAGAGCCACAGAGACGCAAGGAAGGCGGCTCCACTTGAGGCCGCGGCGATTACGCGCGCGATCTGAACTTTCTCCTTGGGAACCAAGAGAAGACTCACTCCGCCGATTAAAGGTAAAAAAGTAATTAACGAAAGTACGCCCATATTTACTGCTCCTCTCCGCCACTGAACCTTTGGCGGACCCGCCAAAGCCGTAGTGGCGGGCTAATGTTTAACGACAAAAGACTCAAGCGCCATCAGCATGGCCACGAGAGCCATGGTGATGATCATCAGATAATTTTGAACAAATCCGTTTTGTACGCGGCGGCCCAATGCGCCCAGACTTTCAGCACTCCAGCCCGCTCCATTAATTGCACCATCCACCACATGATCGTCGAACCAACTTTGTATCTTAGACCACATGACCGACAACCATCCAAATCCGTCTACGAAAATACGGTCCAGGACATTGAAATCGAACCATGAAAGAGCCTGGGCCAGCTTCCCGGTGGGGCGAACGAACACGGCCCAATAGAATTCGTCCACGTAATATTTGTTCTTCAAGAGCGTATGAATGGGAGCAAAGATCTGAGCGAGCTTCTCCACCAGAGTGAACGAGCGCAAGTAAAGCGCACCACCGACCAAAATTCCCAAGAAGCCTGAAGCTAGACCCACGTAACTCACCCATTGCGGCTCGGCGATTTCATGCATCGCTTCCATGGGGAAAAATTTCGCGAGTGTTTCGGGCGAATGCATGCACCAGCCAAGCAAAATGGCTGGAACGGAAAGAACAACTAAAGGAACAGTCATCGTCCAGGGAGACTCATGCGCATGGGCAAAGCGATCCCTCTCTCGCGGTGCACCTAGGAACACGAGCGAAAAGGCTCGCGTCATGTAGAAGGATGTCAGGAAGGCCCCCGCGCAGCCGATCGTATAAAGCAAATAGTGATGCGACCCGTACGCGGCGCTTAGAATCATTTCCTTAGAAAAATATCCGGACGTCCCATAGAATGCGACCAGAGCCAAGGTTCCCGCGAGGAAAGTCCAGAAGGTTGTCGGCATTTGCTTCGAGAGGCTACCCATTTTCCACATGTCATTGGTATGGACGGCGTGAATAATCGATCCGGCGCCTAAAAAGAGAAGCGCCTTAAATGCAGCATGGGTCGTCAGATGAAAGAGACCCGCGGAATATCCACCCACACCCAGGCCCATAATCATGTATCCAAGTTGGGAGATGGTGGAATAGGCTAAGACTTTTTTGACGTCGTTGGCCGTGACTGCGATTGTGGCCGCGAAAATCGCGGTAATTCCCCCCGTCCAGGCCACAACTTCGAGCGCTTTTGGAGCTACAAGAAAAAATCCGTAGGAACGCGCGACTAAAAACACTCCGGCCGCGACCATGGTGGCGGCATGAATGAGAGCCGAAACTGGGGTCGGACCTTCCATCGCGTCTGGCAGCCAAACATGTAGAGGGAATTGTGCCGATTTCCCGACCGTTCCACAAAACAAAAGCAGCGCGATGATCATGGCCATATGTGGAGTCACGTTCCCGTCATGGAGGTGATTTCCAATTTGCGTGAAATTAAACGTTCCGATCACAAAGAAAATTGTTAAGAGTCCGGTGTAAAAACCGAGATCGCCCAGGCGCGTGGTCAAGAACGCTTTGTTTCCCGCCGCTCCAGCCGCGTCGCGCTCAAATTCGAAACTAATCAAGAGGTACGAGCAGGCGCCCATGATTTCCCAGCCAATAAAAAATTGGAGGTAGTTGTTGGCAAGAACGAGCGCGAGCATGGCTGCCGTAAATAAGGAAAGATACGCGAAAAATCGTTTAAAGCGCGGCGCGTCGTGCATATAGCCCACTGAATAAATCTGGATCAGAGAGGCAATTCCCGATACCGCCACAATGAGAACCATTGAGGGACCATCCAAAAGAATTCCCCATTCAAACTGGAAGAGACCGACATCAAACCACGGATAGCGGATTTCGACCGGAAGCTTGAGCGTACCGTCAATGACCCGCATGAGCAAATCAACCGAGATCCCAAAACTGACGAGAACGGCCAAAATACCGAGAGCCGCTCCTTTGACTGGCAGCCACCGCCCAAAGAAGAAAATAAGAATTGCCGCACAAAAGGGCAAAAGCGGGATGAGGTAGGCGTGTTCAACCATGGAGGATATTCAGTTTCTCAGTGTAGACACTCTTAATATTTCGATAAATCGCCAGCACAATTGACATTCCGACGACGGCTTCAGCCGCGGCCAAAGTCATCACAAAGACTACGAAGCCTTGCCCCCAGAGATTGTGGGGATGCAGAAAATGATTAAAGGCCACCAGGTTAATGTTGGCGGCGTTGAACATGAGCTCAATGGACATTAACACCCCTAAAATATTGCGGCGAGAGAGCACACCGTAAATGCCAATGCCAAAGATAATCGCCGAGAGCATCAAGTAGTGATGAAGCGACAGAGTCATGACCGATCCTCGTAATCCAAACCAAAATAAACAGCGCCGACTAGAGCCGCCAAAAGAACTAAGGAAATAGCTTCAAAAGGAATAATCATATCACCCAAGAAGAGTCGGCCAAGGGCGGCGGTGGTTGGAGTTGGGACCGCTGTCGCAAAGACTCCACGATAGACGGCACGGAATTGCACGATCAAGCCGCATGCGACCGCCAAAGCGAATAATGCACCCCAGACCCATTGCTCGTTGGTTTGACGTTCGACGTCACCTTGAGGACGCTGCGATAACATGATGACGAACAGCATGATGATCATGATTCCACCAACGTAGATCAACAGTTGACTGGCCGCGACAAAGTCAGCCCCTAGAAGTGCGAAAAGGCCCGCCACGACACCAAGGGCTGCCGTGAGCGCAATCGCCGCGCGGAAAATGGATCGAGCGGTCACAACCATAATCGAAAGAATGATGAGAGCTAGGGCCATCGCGCCGAAAATCACCGTTGGAAGTGTTTGTTCAATCATGGGTTATCTCTTCAAAAGCAAAATCATGAGGCCGGCTAACCCAATATTCACGATCGACCAGGGCAAGAGAAACTGCCAGCAAAACTGCATTAGACGATCCACGCGCAAACGCGGGAAAGTCCAGCGAAACCACAAAAATAGAAACACGATGGCAAAGGTTTTTCCTAAGAACCAAAGCCAAGACGGAAGCAATCCGCCAGCCGAGAACCCGTCACTTCCCCCTAGAAAGAGCGCCACAGCCATCGCGGACGAAAGAAACACATAGGCGTATTCGGCTAAGAAAAAGAGCGCGAATTTAAGGCCGGAAAATTCTGTATGAAATCCTGCGACAAGTTCCGATTCGGCTTCCGGAATATCGAACGGCGTGCGGTTGGTTTCAGCCACGGAGGCGATTAAAAAGATCACGAACGCAATTTGGCCAACGACCGGATAAAAGATGAACCACTTCGGAAGAATTCCGAACCAACGACCTTGTTGGCCGAGCGCAATCCCGTGCAGGCTCTGGGTCCCATAAAACATCAGCACAGGGACTACAGAAAGGACACGCGGAACTTCGTAGGACACAAGTTGTGCGGCACCGCGCAGACCACCCAGCATCGAAAACTTATTGCCGGATCCCCAGCCAGCCATCAAAACACCAATGGTTGTGATACCGGACATCGCGAAAATGAAAAGGACTCCGATGTCTAAATCGATTGGAATCAGTCCCTTCCCGAAAGGAATGGGTGCAAAACATACGAACACAGGCGCGCAGGCCACCATGGGCGCCATGACGTGGAGGATACGATCAGAGCCAATGGGGATGATGTCTTCCTTAAAAATAAGCTTGATGCCGTCAGCTAAGGTTTGAAGGATTCCGTAGGGGCCAACAGCCATGGGTCCGAGGCGCGCCTGCATGAACGCCGATACTTTTCGCTCCGCATAAACGAGCACCATCGGAACGAGCGATACGAGCAACACGAGGATTCCGACCTGAATCGATTTGGCCAAGATCCATGCGCCGATCGGTGGAACGCCGTGTGCAATAACAAAAGCTTGAAGCGATTGAAACAATTGGCTGAGACGAGGTCCGATTTCAAGCATTAGC
>JAYWEN010000365.1:0-3835 GCA_043779245.1 Elusimicrobiota bacterium
CGGCGTTCCATGAACATCCATAGCCGTGTAGGTGACTCCGCTGGCTTTGAGCGATTCTTCGGCCAGCGTTTTGAGTTGGCGCATTCCAGGAGCGATAAAAGAAGCCGGAAGTTCTTCTGAACCAATTTCGAGAAGCGCGTCGTGTACCGTAACCCGTGCCCCGTGAGCCGATGAAGTATGTTTCATACGGGAGTTGCCTTTTTTTCGCCCTCGGGGCTTGGGTCACGCTGCACGGACTCGGAATAGGCTCTGGCCACGGCACAGGCGATCGCGCGCACGCGGCCGATGTAAGTGACGCGTTCGGAGACGGAAATGGCTCCGCGGGCATCCAGCAAATTAAAGGTGTGGGAGCATTTCATGACATGTTCGTAAGCCGGCTTTACGACACCCGCCGCAAGCAAGCGCTTGGCTTCCGATTCGTAATTGGTAAAAGACTGGCGAAGAAGATCAACATTCGCCAATTCGAAGTTGTATTTCGAAAACTGTTTCTCATCTTCTAAGTGCATTTGGCCGTAAGTCGTTTTCGCCGTCCACAGGACGTCATAGACGTTATTCTTCTTTTGCGAATACATCGCCAAGCGTTCGAGGCCATAGGTGATTTCGACTGAAATGGGGTCGAGTTTTACACCGCCGATTTCTTGGAAGTAGGTGAACTGCGTAATCTCCATGCCATCGAGCCAGACTTCCCAGCCAAGCCCCCAAGCGCCAAGTGTGGGCGATTCCCAATCGTCTTCCACGAAACGGATGTCATGCTGCTTGGGATCGATGCCGATCGCGCGCAAGGACGAGAGATAGAGCGCCTGAATATCCGTCGGGGCGGGCTTCATGATGACCTGATATTGGTAATAGTGTTGGAGACGGTTTGGATTTTCCCCGTAGCGGCCGTCGGTGGGACGGCGGCTGGGTTCCACATAGGCGACTTTCCAAGGTCGCGGCGTGAGGCATTCCAAAAAGGTTGCCGGATTAAACGTCCCCGCGCCTTTTTCGATGTCATACGGCTGCCAGAGCAAGCAGCCTTGCTTGGCCCAATATTTGTGCAACGTCAGAATGATTTCTTGAAAGGTCATTTTTAAATTTCGATTCCGGTCATTTGTCTAAATCGGTTCACATGCAACGGGCGGTTCAAGTGATCGGCTACAATGCTGCCGGCCAGGTGCTCAACGGCCGTGATGAGTGGATCGCGCCATGATTCTTCCGCTAACTCGAGAAGCGGTTGATCTTGAAGCCCATGTGCCCATTTGGGATGCTCTTGCAACAAATGGATCCAAGGATCCCGATTGTCCATCCCAAAGCCGGCGATCGCTAAAAATCGAACGGCAAACGCCAAGCGGACCATCCCCAGATGCGAGGAACTGTTCAAGGCGGTCAAAGCCTCGCTCAGAAGATCAAATTTATCGGGACTTTCCTGCTCTTCGGGCGTCAAACGATGCATGACTTCGCAGATCCAGGAGGCCGCCGTTGAGCGGTCGACTTGGGTGCGCAGAGCCGGATAACTCGACCGAATCTGGCCGCCGACGATCTTTCCCCAGCCTTGGCCCGGGACTAAATAAAGAGCGATTTCGCTTTCCACAAAGGGTTCCGTCAACGCCCCAAACTTGGCTGTCGAGCGCGCGGCGCTCGTCGCACGCGCGGTGACCCGACCCATCTCGCGTGTAAAAAGCCCGACGATCTTATCCGCCTCTCGGCTTCGTCGGGACCATAAAACAACGGCCTGAACATTATGGATCATGGGTTAAAAGTGAGTGTTTAGGATAGTCGATCCCCCCTCGGGAAGTCAACCTATCTAGACGGAGAGTGGCGCCTTAGAAACGAAGGCTTCGGAGAGGCGGCGGCGACGCAATTTTCGGACCATAACCTGCAGACCTTCAGCCCGAATAAGCTCACCCTTTTTCAGAGGGCGCTGAAGAACGGCTTCACACCAGTCGGCGAGGCGCAGGGTGGCTTCCTTCGCGAAGGTTGGAGACCAGGGCACGCCCAAGCGAGAAGACACCGCGTTCATCGGAACGCCTCCGCCCATCAGCCAACCGCCGGACGTGGGGTGCATGTGAATCGGCAAGGAGTCGGCTTCATCTTCAATATCGCCCACTAACTCCTCGATGATGTCTTCGAGCGTAATCAATCCCAATACCTTGTCTTCTTTCGACACCACGAGCGCGATGTGGATTTTTTCGCGCATCATCTGCTCAAGCACCTGCGATATCGCAACGTCTGCGTGGATTCTTTTGATGGGACGCGCGATCCCTTTCACTGTGGGTGTGGTGGCATGCATCTTGAGCGCCGTCACCAAATCCTTGAATGTGATGTAGCCTTCGATCGTTTGAGGATTGTTCTCTTCTGACGCAATCGGAAACCGGGTGTGCAGGTCCAAGTGCGCTTTCAGAAGCGCCTCGCCTAGCGTGAGAGAGGATGGAATAATTGAAATCTCTGTTGCGGGCAAAATAATGTCGTGAATCTGCCGACGAGAAAGTTGCGAGGCGGACAGTACAATCTTTTCCTCACGTGCGCCCATGAGTTGCTTGCCGCGTGCCAGTGACACCGCGGCCTGAAGTTCGTGGAATCCCGCGATATCCCCCCACTCTTGAGACTTGGCGCCGAAAATTCGATGTTCTAGTTTGAGTATGAGCTTTACAATGCTCTCGAAGAAATTGGCCACGGGCCAAATCGTTCGCGTGAAGATTTTCATGATGGGAGCCATTCTTAAGCACACCCATTCTTTGTTCTCGATAGCAAACACTTTAGGCAACAGCTCCCCAAAAACGATCGTGAGGGCGCTCAGAGGGACGACAATAAAGAGCACGGAGAGCGCTTGGGCCATATGCGGAGAAAGCTGCCACATGGCCTGGAGCTTTGGAGCGAATGATTCCTGAACGCTCGCGCCGCCCGTCGCCGCAGCAATCGCGCCGGTCAGCGTTGCACCAATTTGGGCAGCTGCCAGGCTCGCGCCGATGCGTTCCTTGAGATAGAGCGCTGAATTCGCGCCCGTTCGCTTTTGATGGGCGAGTACGAGGAGCCGAGCCTGCGATATCGATGCGAGCGCCATTTCGAACGCCGCAAAGAGCGCATTGAACACTAACATAGCGGCGATGATCATGATCTCGAATGAATAGGCCATCAACATTATTTCCGCTCCCAGGCGAGCAGGATCGCGTTCTGCCGCTTGAACATACGACGTCGGGGTTTGGGTTCGTAATCGGTGTAGCCTAAGAGATGAAGAATGCCGTGAATGAACAAGAGCTGCATTTCGCGCTTCAAGGGATGGCGCATTTTCTTGGCTTGGATCACGGCTTGGTGAACGTTGATGGCTAAGTCGCCCTCGAGAGCCGGCGGCGGCGCATTCCGAAACGAGATGACGTCGGTTGTTCGATCAACCCCGCGAAATCGACGGTTTAATTCTTGGATGCGTTTATGTCCCGTGACATCGAGAGACAGCTCGACGGGACCTTTTACCTTTTGACGTCCTAAGGCAAAGACTGCGAGTGCCTCCAAATCCTTCGCCGAAAAGGCACCGGAAGGAATCGTCGTCGATTTGAGTAGGGTGAAGGAAACGGAAGGAACGGTCATGGTTCGACGGATGGTCGAGGTGTAAAGGGAAGCGAGGGCTGCTGTTTTTCCGGCATCTCGGGATACTCGATGCGCACGTGATAGATGGCCGACAAGGCGGCGGCAAAGCTGTCGATGATTTTGCGCAGATCCTGCAGCGTGATCGGCGCCTGGTCAAATTGCCCATCCATAAACTTGCTGTTCACAATTTTTTCGATCAAGCTGCGCAGGCGTTCGTAGGTGGGCTCTTCCATCGTGCGGCTAGCGGCCTCGACCGAGTCGGCCAGCATTCCAA
>JAYWEN010000366.1:0-2804 GCA_043779245.1 Elusimicrobiota bacterium
CTGCCTTCTTGAGCTGATCTTTCTCTGGACGATCTTCGGCGTCGAAGATCACTACGTACTCACCTTTGGCACGCTCAAGGCCGACGTTGCAGGCGCGCGGTTTTGTTTTGGGTGTGCCTTGGGGAACATTTACGACATCAAGCCACTTTGGAAGTGATAGCTGGGAGAGCTTGGCTCGGGTCTCTTGATCGTCCGCTTCAAGGAGCAGTTTGACGTCGAGTTTGTCTTTGGGGTAGTCCAGATCTTCCATGGATCGCAGAAGCTGTTCAATCACGCGCGGTTCACGGTAGACCGGCAAAAGAATCGTGTAGGTCGGCAAGCTTTTCTCGGCGATAGCTTCGATCTGGGCCGGAGAAATTCTTAAGGTAAAGCGTTGAGAAATTCCTAGAAAGACGGACACGACTCGAATGAGAATATAGCTTCCGTAGCAGAGGGTTAAAAGGCAGCTTAGAATCAGTATGAAATCATTGCGGCGCAAGGCAATGAAAGCGATCAATAACAGCCCCGCGCCTATCGCCAAAGCCACAAGCTGATGAAACTGCCAGCGAACTTGGGCTGAATGTTTTCGCTTCATAGATTGCTATTAGAGTAGATGGGAAATTGATAGTAAGCAAGCGTCAAATTGGAAAGGGAGGTGCGACTCGAAAGGGCAACACCTACGGCTCATAGCAGATAGCTGATAGCTCGTAGCGGATGTCGCATGTTTTCTGGGGTGCCTTGAATATCCGCTATCGGCTAGGAGCTATCTGCTATGAGCTATGTTCCGTTGACGTCGCCCTTTCCAGTCTTTTTATTATTGAATCTTGCCGCAATCTCCTATAGATCAATGTATGTTTGAGCGAACCCGATGCAAAGCAAAATAACAACGCTCGCTGTTCCAACCTGCGATCGGCCTGAGCTTTTGGCGCGGTGCCTGCGGTCTTATATGCAGAACGCCAAAACGTTTGGGCGGCACGTCCAGTTTGTGGTGGCCGACGATTCGTTGGATTGCGTCGTCCGTCAAAAAACGCGCGAGGCCTTGCAACAACTGAGGCAGGAGTTCGGGTTTGCGATTCTCTATGCCGGCCTCGAAGAAAAACGAGCGTATGCCGAAGCGCTAGTCTCTGATGGGAAAGTCCCTCGAGATGTTGTCGAATTTGCGCTATTCAATCCGCATGGCTGTCGCCCTACGATTGGAGCCAACCGTAATGCGATTCTCCTCCAAACGGTAAGTGAACTATTTGTTAGCGTGGATGATGACACGATCTGCGAACTTCGCAGTCCTGAAGGCCAAGAGCACAAACTTAAATTTAGTTCAGCCGTAAGTCCTCCTGAGCTTTCCGTTTTTCCTGATTATTCATCCCTTCTGCGAGCGGGGCGCCTTGAAGAAAAGGATTTCTTTGCTCTTCACGAGCAGCTCTTAGGGAGAAAGATCGAAGATTGCATGGACGATTATGAAGAAGCCGAAGTTGATATTCAAAATGTCAGCCCCAGCCTCGCCAAAAAACTTCTCTCAGGCGATGGGGCCATCCGTATCTCCTGGACTGGGATTCTGGGCGATTCCGGGTTCACATTCCCTTCCTATTTGTTAAAGCTTCAGGGCGCTGCCCGCCGGGCCCTCGTTTCAAACCCATCCCACTATGAAGCCATCTGCCGCAGCCGACAAATCCTTCGCGTGACAAAAAGCACCGCCATCGGAGGAGACGGTGGCAACTTTCAATCTGTCGCCATCGGTTTTGATCACCGCACGCTTTTGCCGCCCTTCATGCCTGTGGGCCGAGGCGAAGACCGAATGTTTGGGCTTATCTATCTCAATACTTTCGCCAATGATTTTGTCGGCTATCTTCCCTGGGCCATACTTCATGATCCCCAGCCCGTGCGGCAAAACCATCGGGATGATATCTGGAAAGGGGCTTGTCAGATTCAATTCCAAAATTTATTTCGCAGCTGTATTATGGATTGCCCATTTCCCCAGGATCCGAAAGAAGGCGCCAATGGGTTGATCTATCTAGGGGAGCATCTTAAAGAATGGGGAAGTTTGGACCAGACCGAATTCGAAAATCGCGTACGCCCTCAAATCATAAAAAAGAATAAAAAAGCGATCGACATGATGGAAAAATCAATCCAATCCCACAACGGGTCACCAAAATATTGGGCTTTGGATTGTAAGACCTTCCTATATAACCTCCGCAAAGCCGAAGCCAAACCTGATTATCTTGTTCCAGCCGATTTCCAGCAAAACCGCACCCCAGAAGAATCACGATCCCTCTCACAAAAACTCATCCTGAACTATGGGAATCTATTGATCGCGTGGCCTCGTCTTATGGAGTCTGCAAAACACCTTTCCAGCCTAGGAGTTAGGCTCGCTAAGCCGTTGTAATAATAACGTCGTCATTTCTGCGCTCATTTTTGGTGGGGAAACAGGGGCGCTGGTTTCGTTATGGCAGCGAAGTGCGTTCGGCTGGCTCGTTTCTGCGGCCATTCTGAAGGAATATACGAGAGTCCTCTCCTATCCTAAATTTAAGCTCTCGGAGAACGAGATCCGCGAGCTTTTAAATGAAGATATCCTTCCCTTTGTGACTCCTGTTCAGGTCTCCTCTGTCCCAGCTGTCATTAAATCCGACCCGTCTGACGATCAATTTTTGGCTTGCGCGATAACAGGAGGAGCCGACATAATTGTCAGTGGCGACCATCACCTGTTAGATTTAAAAACCTACCAAGATGTGCCTATCCTCAATGTAAAGGTATTTCTACTACATAGCTCCTAGCCGATAGCGGATATTCAAGGCACCCTAGAAAACATGTGACCTCCGCTACGAGCTACC
>JAYWEN010000367.1:0-4976 GCA_043779245.1 Elusimicrobiota bacterium
AGGCACTCGCTTCACCGCTTGAGCGATGGAATGGAGAACGAACTGGTCTTGATCCTTTAAGTCTCCGGCTCCGACGGCAAAAAGTACGTCATCGGGGAGCGCCATTTCGAGACGATCTTCGCGTGCGACCACGGGGGCATCTTGATTGGAGACTATTTTCAGATCGCGAGTGATGTCTTCATACCAAGGCGCGGCCTTGTGTGAATATTCCAAGCGGGTTTTCATGGAGGCCATGGCGTCGGTGATCGCATCTGGGCCAAAGTACGAGAGGGCGTAAAGGCTCAAGAAAAGGAGAAAGAGATTCGTGATGAGATCCGAGTAGATGGTGAGCCAGATATACTGGTTCCGTCGCTCGATGAAAACGGGACCTAATTTTTCAATCACGCGGCCCTTCTACCCGTTCCGCCGGGTGAAGCGGCGCTACTCCCGCCTCCCAAACCACCGGGCGCGTTCAGAATTTGATCGCGTTTGCGTGCGTCGGCAAACGATTGGAGTTTTCTCAGGGTCAACGCCGGCACTTCATTTTGCTGGATGCATTGGACTCCTTCGATGATGAGCTCCTCGAGAAAAACCTCTTCTTGGGAATAGACATTGAGCTTTCCCGCAATTGGCAAAAACATGAAGTTCGCGCTGAAGATCCCGTAGAAGGTCGCGGTCATGGCTACAGCCATGGACGCTCCAATTGTTTTCGGATCGGTCAAGGTCATCAGCACCTGAACCACGCCGACCAGCGTTCCTAACAGTCCGAAGATCGGAGCATAAGCCGCCGCGCTACGAAACACATTAGAAACCTGTGCATGGCGGTCTCGGGCAAAACGTATTTCCTTTATAAGGTTGTTCCTCACGATCTCAGGAGGCACGCCATCGAGGACGAGTCGCATTCCGTTCACGAGAAAGGGTATTCGCAACTGCGCTACATCGGTTTCGAGACTATCAATACCTTGGCGCTTGGCTTTATCCGCGAGCCGCACAATCGTGCGGACGACGTCCGCTGTGTCGGGCCGGGATCCTGGGAAGAGAAACACTCGGACGGCTCTTGCGGCTTGAAAAATAATGCTGCTGGGATAGCTTAAGAGAGTCGCTCCTAAGGTTCCCCCAAAAACCAAGAGAATGGCGTGAAAATTGAGAATAAGCCCAACAGAGTTTCCTTGTATGAGCACAAATCCCACACTCCCTAGCCCAATGAGATAGCCAATCGGTGTCATCCAATCCATAGTTAGTCCTTATCCATTGCTGACTTCGGGGAGAGTAATCCGTCCGTCCGTTAAAAGCCGGCGTCCTACATCGAGAAGCCGGGTTTTGGCGTCGGCAATGGCGGATTGATCGTCGCCCGCTAGATCCATTTCCTGCTGCAGAATTTCGCGCATTGCGATGGGAAGCCGGTTCAAAAGAGTTTCCCGATTTTCGGGGCGTTCATCCCGTAACGCGAGAGCTGCTATCGGGTAGCCTACTTCCTGAAAGACCATGCGCAGCGCGCCCGGCGTAATAACGTTTAAATCTTCAAGGAAGAATGTTTTGCGCCGTAAGGACTGGGCGAGTTCCGGCGACTGCTCGTTTAATGTCCCGAGTAATGCCCGCTGCGTATGAGGCTGGGTCAGCTGATAAACACTTTGAATCCACTCGACACCGCCCACTAAATAAGGAAGCTTCGACTTCACCTGTTCTTCCAGGTCCTTTACGATCTCGGGCGGCACCTCATGGGCTTGACTAAGTTCGTTCATGATGGAAGTCTGCATGCGGTTATCCAGCGCGCTAAGAACCTTGCTTGCCCACTCGGCCGGAATGTAGGCCAAAACGAGAGCGCATTGGACCGGCGTCATGCTTTTGAAAAGAATTGGCAATTTTCCCAGTTGGTCTTCATGAATGCAGCGGAAGGGACGTTTGTCTTCTTCAGCTTGGCCATGGTGCCCGTTCCCGTTCGAACTGTTATTAAACGAATTCGCCGCTGGAGTTCCGGTGGCCGTCGCTTTCACGGGAGCATTGGACACCGTATAAGCTGCTTGTTCGCCGATGCGAGGCAGTACAGCCAAGAGCCGATTCAAGAACGCGCGCACGGGACCAAAGAGGAATCCCAGGAAGAGAATAAACGCCATGCTCACAGCGCCTACGAGCATTAAGACGGGAGCATTGGCCTTATCCGAGAAAGTTGAAAAGTAACTGGCAGGCATTACTGGAGGCGCTCGTCCGCTCGCGAAACCCGGAGACGAATTGGACGTATTGGCATTGGCTGGGCGCAGGAGCGTGGAATTCTGAATGTCCATCTCGTCACCACGCAGGGGATTGAAGGGAATGCTGGCACTAATCACCTCGCGAACGCCACGAACCTGATCCACAGAGACGTCGGGCGCCACAAGCACCGTGATCAATATCCGTTTCACGAGTGTTTCAGCGGCAAATCCGCTCGTTGCCACCTCCGTTGTCGTTTCGGGCGGGGTGACGAATTCTTTTTTCTGAGGAACTCCAGGGAGAACGTATTGGTTTTGACCCAGCAGCGTCTTAAATCCGCCGCTCTTTGTTGTCGTTTGTTTGGTAGACGGCCGCTCGCGGTTTTCCATTTCTACCTTCACGGTGACGAGATAGCTGTTAGCCGGTAACGTTTTAGCGAGGATGCCTTCAATGCGCTGCTGCAGCTGGGTTTCCATCTGGATCTGCTCTTGCTCGTATTTGGCATACAAAAGCGAAGACACAAGTCCCGTCAGTAAAACAACGATCAAAAGTACGGCTTTCTTCATGAATCCTTTACGGCACGGTCACAGCTCCGGGTGGAAGTACCAGCACCTGGCCAACCGTCAGAGAGTATGGATTTTTCATATATGCTTTATTGGCTTCATACAACTTCTTCCAGATATTTTGATTTTTGTAAATGCGCTCTGCGATTGACATGAGCGTATCGCCCTTCTGCACTTTATAGGTCAGTGCTTGAGCGGGCGCACGATCGGCTTCAGCCGCGGTTTGGTTCATAAAGCTCTTCAGCACATCATTCTGGGGATCCTGCGCGAGGGCCTGGGTCCAATACTGACGGGCTTGCTTTACTTGGCCCATCGCGTAATAGACAGACCCTAATCGCGTGAGTGCCAATGCGTTTTCAGGTTCCAGATCCAGAACTTCTTGACATTCCTTGGCAGCGACCAGATATTCACCCGAATAAATTCGCTCCAGTGCTTTCTGTAACTTCTGATCGATGAGATTTAGTCGCGCATCCAGAATCTCGGAAGTCTCATTCGGGAAGGTGCGTTTCACGAGCTCGATAATGCCTGTAATCGTTTCCTCATTCGGAGATTTCTGCTGTGCATACAACAGAAAATTGAGAGACTTAGACGGTTCTCCCTGCATGAACTGCATAACACCCTTCCTAATAAAATCGGCTGATTTGGAATCCGCCGCGACTTGGGGGAGGATAGAGGCGATACCGTCCATTTTTTGACGGAGATCCGTGACGGCTTTGTCCGACGAGTTCAAGCGTTCAGCCTCCATGAAGGTATCGTCCGCCACTTTGTAGTTTCCGAGTTTCACTTGCTCAAACGCTTTTTGGAATAGCTCTTGCGATTTCTGCCGCGAGGCGGCGCTGACCGTTTGAACCGCCTGAGCATCGGCTAGAACCTGTGCCCGTTCGTCTTCCAACGGTCGGGAGTCGCGAGCGCGGACTTTATACAGCTTGATTAGGCGATCTAACAAAACCAGCCTTTCTTGAAGCGAAATCCCTTGCTCGACACGCTTGCGATAGTTTTCCACTTGGATGCTCAACTCATCTTTAGCGCCCAGTTCATCGTCATCCCATGTCCAGGCATGGACGAGCGGTGCCGAGGCCACATGAGCCGCGGAGAGGAGTGCGATCACGAGACCGAATTTCATTTTAGTATCCATATTAATTTTTCCTTCCGAACCGGAACGTCATCGACAGCTGGTTCGTTCCAAACGTTCCTTTGACGCCCGTCAGGGGATAGATCAAGGCGTAATCGAATTGCAGCGCGTCCCAGCGATACGAAAATCCGATCGACGTAATTTGATATTGGCGCTGACCAAATCCGAGTCCGCCGCGGATGCCAAAGCCGCCATTCATCCACCGCTCGCCGCCCATGTTGAAGCGAAGCTCGTTGCTCGTAAATTGGCGCATTGAGATTTCTGCGTCCACCGCGGAGTTCTTCGTTTTGCGTGCAAGACCCGCTTTATAGACCGAAGAGACTTTGTCTGTGTCCGAGGGTGAAAGAGCCATGTTCGGGCTATTGAAATTCAAGATAGCGACGCCGATGCCGTAGATGCGCGAGATGCGGTATTGAGCGCCGAGATCAAAGGCCGCCGCGGATTTCGAGTTACCATTCTTGGCGAACAGGGGATCGGAGCCTCCGAGCGAAGCGCCGGAATCGGAGTTAATGGCGCTCTGTGTGTAGGTATCGGAGCCGAAGGATTTTTTCAGGAATTTAACGCTTCCGCCTACGTTCCAGCGTTCGCGAATCGACTGAGCGTAGTGCAGACCGAAGGTGCTCTCGGAGTAGAGGTCGGCGAGCGAGAGTGAGAGATAGCTAAACCCAAACGTGCCGCGTTTTGCCGTCGGGTGACCGTAAGCAACGAAGTTGCGGCCGATCGAGGATCCATCGGTGAGACCGGAATAGAGCTTGGCGTAGTAGGCGGTGAATTCTGAGCGATGGAGTTGGGCTAAACCGGAGGGATTGTAATAGGCCGAATACACATCATCGGCCACCGCGGTGAATGCATTTCCCATTCCCGCCTGACGAGCTCCCGTCGGCAGCTCTTCGAATGAGGCGCGACTAATTCCGCTGCAGCCGAGGAGGGTGAAAACGACAAGTCCAATGCGGAGCCGTACTTGCACGTTCACTTATATAGTGGAGCCTAGTCAAAGGAAAGTAAATTATCTGTAACGGCAAATCAGATATATAAATCAACCACATTGAGAAGGCTGTGAGATTTCTGTGACTTGGCCTGTGAGGTTTCGGAGAGGTGCTATTTTATTCGCTTTA
>JAYWEN010000368.1:0-1884 GCA_043779245.1 Elusimicrobiota bacterium
AAGGAAACACGGCTCCCACATTTTCGATCTGTACGTCTTGATAATATTGAATGTGCGTCGCCGCGACTTCTTTTCCATCGAGAAGTCCCAGCCCAGCGGGGTTCCAGCGCAACGAATCCGCTCCTCGCACCATGGATACGACCGAGTCGCCCAAAGCCACCCCGCGAGCATCCGTCGCAATCTTCAAGAAGTTGCCGTTCTTCGTCCCCGCATTCTTCGACGCCGCGATTAAAGGCATGGCAAATTGCAAACTGCAAATCGCAAATATCAAAAGAGTTTTGCCATCGACACGGGCGAAGCATAGGTCGCGATGGCCCTTTGCCCTTTGCCATTTGCCATTTTCCATGTCGTTCGCCTTTCTCATGGAAGCACCGCCATCTTCTTTACCGTCTGAAGCGTTCCTTGGCTATCCTCTTCCCGAGCGACGTAGTAGTAAAGGCCTCGACCGACCTTATTTCCGGACTGATTTGTCGTATCCCACACAAACCGCATGATGCTGCCCGAAGGAACACCGGGAAACGACTTGCTTAAGACCAGGTCACCCGAGATCGTGTAAATCTTTAAGGAAAGAGTAGCTCCATCGCGAACGGCTTCTATGTTGAAAGTGCCCTGTCCGTCGCGAACGGGGTTGGGAAACACAAACACATTGTTGGTGAAAAGAGATTTAGGATCCGATCCGCTTCCAGCTAACGAGAGAACTTCTAGGGGCTTCGTTCGCGTGTTGGCGCGCGCTCCGGTAGAAGGATCCGACGCATCCAAGGTCAGCGTATAGTTTCCGAGCGCGACAGGCTGACCATCGGTCCCTAGCCCGTCCCATGTAATGGTTGTAGTCGAAACACTTTCGCCGGGTTGTCTGGCGGCAGATAAGAGGGTTCGCACCACCGTTCCGCTCGAGTTGCTAATCGTCGCAGTCACGAGAGAGGTCTTTGAGAGACCGTAACGAATCGTATAGGGAAATGTGGGCTGAGCATTAGAATCGAGGCTGGGGGTCACGACCACATTATGAATATCGACGGAATCAATCGTAAAAAGCGCACTGGGATCGCCCGAGGTAGGCAACGACGTTCCGAATGTGTTGAGTGTCGATGGAGTCACTTGATAGGAGTATGTTCCATTATGCCGGCCGGCTTCTGTGCCAATGAGCCATAGGGCGTTCCAGAAAAATGTCTGCGGCCCGGCCGGATAACTGCGAACTAACGTCGCCACGGAAGTGAGGGTGGAATTGGCCACCTGAAAAAAATCAAATATAACTTCGCCCGGAGAATCCAGTGTGAACTGTATAGTCGTTCCTGAATTCGTGCCCGATTCGGCCGTGATCGTGGTGTTGCTCAGGGTAGGACCCGCGGTGATGGCGATCGCGTAGACCGAAGGGATGTGGAGAGTCGCGAGTAGCGAGTAGACGGTAGCGGCGGATATAAAGAAACCCGTGATTTTTTTCATAAATTTGTTGTTGACCATCTTTTGCGCCTCCACCCTTTACTCTCTTCCCTAGGTCTTTACACCTAAAAGAGTTTAACCCGCTAATGTTACGAGATTATTACATTGATGTGAAATACGGATGAATAAATCGGGAAGTTTTTGTAACACCGCCGTAACACATCTTTGCTATATAAATAGTGCTATGTGTTCATCCATTACTTCCCGCTTCAACCGGTCCGGTCAATTCATTCCCATGGCGGCGATGGTGATGTTCACCGTGACCGTTTTTCTCGTTGCCGTGGTAAATGTTTTTACGATAGCGAAGGCCAAATTAAAAGTGCAAAATTTGGCGGATGCCGCGGCTCTAAACGTGGCGTCGCAAATGGGAAGCTCGCTTAATAAGGTAGCCGACTTAAATGAGTGGATGAACCATTTTATTGAGCTATCTCCCGCGGGCCCTTCAAA
>JAYWEN010000369.1:0-4788 GCA_043779245.1 Elusimicrobiota bacterium
CCACATTATTAATAAGTTCCAAAATGATGACGGTTTTTCCTACGCCGGCGCCGCCGAAGAGTCCAACTTTTCCGCCCTTTTGATAGGGCTCGAGAAGATCGATGACTTTTACACCGGTCTCAAAAATCTCCGGCTTCGTCACGAGATCCACGAATGAGGGAGGTGCGCGATGGATCGGTAGCCGTTCTTTTGCATCGATCGGCCCTCGTTCATCTTTCGGCTCACCCAACACGTCCATTAAGCGACCCAAGCAAGCGCGGCCAACGGGGACCGTGAGAGGAGCGCCCGTATCGATCGCTTCCATGCCGCGTTGAAGACCTTCGGTCGGACCCAAAGAAATCGCTCGTACCAGGCTATCACCGAGATGCGACGCAACCTCAACCGTCAAATGACCGCCGTCTCCGGGTTTTTCTTTGGTCGACAGCGGGATGTGAACCGCGTTATAAATAGCGGGAAGTTTGCCAGCGGGGAATTCCAAGTCCACGACCGGTCCAATCACTTGAACGATTTTTCCAGAACTCATAATGACTCCTTATCGCTAAAGAACCGCGAGCGGTCCTTTGTAATTATCCTGAAGCATCTTGCGCAGTTTCAGCAAATCCTTGTAACACAGCTTTCTAAATTTTATTCCGTAACGACATTCGGGATTGGACACCGTCACATCCCGTCGGTATACGATCAACCCGTCGAGCTCAAGCGAATTGAACGACACGCGAACTTGGCTGCCTTCGGGCCACGCGACGGGCGAGACTAAAGCGATTCCGCCGAGGCTCAAATTGGTGCTCGCCCCCTCGCTTTCCAGCCCGAACATCTGATTGCTCATTTTGCACGGAAATTCAACGGGCACGCGCTGAAACACCCGTCGGTCTTTCCCCAAAAGCGCATGCTGCGGATCCCAAGACTCCCGCGAATGCTTATGCGCTAAAAACAGCTCAATGAACGATTTAATCACTTAAGGGCTTCAGCGCCCGAGACAACTTCCAAAATTTCTTTTGTAATGGAGGCCTGCCGCGTCCGATTCATCGTCAGTGTGAGCGCACTCAGTAGTTCCGTGGCGTTTTGCGTTGCGTTCTCCATCGAGGCCATGCGCGCGCCCAGCTCCGATGCATTGGATTCAAGCAGCACGCGCAGTACCTGAGACTTGAGATAGCGTTGAATTAATGTCTCGAGCAACACCGTCTTTTCCGGCTCATAAATAAAATCCGGCCAGGGTTTAGACTCGACGTGTGCAATAGGGATCAAAGGCAAGAGTGTTTTTATCGTGAGCTTCTGTTGAATAACCGACTTAAATTCGTTATAGAGCATGTCGACCGCGATCCAGGGCTTCTTTTGATATCCCTCGAGGAGATCGCTTAGAACAAGGTCAGCGTGAGCAAAATTCAAAGCGTTAAAGATTCCAAGATATTCCTTATCGATATGCAATCCCAATCGTCGAAAGAAATCTCGCCCTTTGCGGCCCACCACATAAAGATCCACATTTTGAGATCCATGCGCCGCCAGATACTTGGTCGCTTCTCGAATAAGATTGGTATTGAACGCTCCGCAGAGTCCCTTGTCCGAGGTGACTAAAAGGAGAGCCCTTCGTTGCCCTTCGCGCTTTACGAATAAAGGATGCCCCTGATCGTTTTCGATCTTAAGCAGAAGATTGGAGACCATCTCTTCCATTTTCTGAGCGAACGGACGCGCCGCCAAAATTCGTGCCTGCGCCCGACGCAACCGCGCCGCCGCCACCATCTTCATGGCTTTAGTAATCTGTTGCGTGCTCTTAACAGATTTAATCTTGGTTCGAATTTCTCTTAAAGATGCCATTGTTAATTATGCAGACTTTGGAAGTCTAGAAATCTGTTGGTCGACCGCGCGAACAAGATCCTGGATCGACTCTACCTCGTTCTTCTCGAAATACGTTTCGCCGCACTGATCGCAAACCCATGCAGGAACCTGATCAAGAAGCAAATGATAGCCCTTCCGATTCACATTGTAAGAAGTCGCTCCCTTTTTCATGCCACCTTGGCAATACACACATTTCATGGCTTTCTCCTCGTACTCAGATCCTGATTCCATTCTTCCACAGACGGCAAGTAGGCCGTTATGACCGCCAGATAATCTTCTTTGGGGCTGCATACCACATGAATAATTCGCCCTGAAGCGGTATTCGTCATCATGAGACAGCTATGCCCTCGAGGATCATTTAGATAGTCTTCGATGACTTGTCCGTGACTAATAACTTCCTCAACGTCTGATGGAGTAATCAGCCGATCAGGCCTATTCATTTGGTCTACCGCATGCGTAAGAAAAAGAATCTTTTTAGATGCTGCCAAACGTACTTTCTGAATTATAGCCATCACGCCAACGCAAGACGCGCCGCCTGAACCACCCGCCACACAACCGGCGGGCCAGCCCGCAACACAGAATGCGGGCAGGTCTTCATGGCTTTGGTGATCTGTTGCGTGCTCTTAACAGATTTAATCTTCGTTCGGATTTCGCGCAATGAGGCCATTATGGTTGCTTACCCTTGAGATCCATCTTATTGGCTCCCCGCACCTCTACCAATTCACCGTTTTTTGCAAATGTGAAATGAAGTCCTCCAATGCCAATCATTCGCCTCTCTTCAACTATAAAAGCGGAAGGGTTCTGTTGACGTAAGAGAGCGAGAACCTCTTTCCGACTTCTTTTATTACCCGTAACGGCAGCCAAACGTTCAAGCACATCTAAATCTTGAGTGCATGACATATAACCTTCACTCATATAAGTATAAGTAACACCGAAGTCTACAGCACGGTATAAAAACCAAGCAGTTTCCATTAAAGTGAAAGCACAAAGAACAAAGAAAGCGCTCTTCCAACTCACCATTAAGCCTTAAAAATTCCTTTGAATTCTTGGACGGCGGCGACGACTTGAGGCTTGAAGGCGTCATCGATGATTTTCTTTTCGTTGATGGTCTTTAAGACTTCGGGATGACGGCGCTCGGTGAAGGCGATGAGTTCCGCTTCAAATCGGCGGATCGCTTCGACGGGCACGTCATCGAGAAGACCGTTCGCACCGGCAAATAGAATGAGCACTTGTTTCTCGACAGGCATCGGCACGTATTGGTCTTGCTTCAAAAGTTCGACCATGCGCTTACCACGTTCGAGCTGCGCCTGGGACGACTTGTCGAGGTCTGAACCGAACTGGGCGAAGGCTGCGAGCTCGTTGTACTGTGCGAGATCGAGACGGAGTTTTCCCGCCACCTGACGCATGGCTTTGATTTGCGCCGAGCCGCCCACGCGTGACACCGAAAGTCCGACGTTCACAGCGGGACGTACGCCCGAGAAGAACAAGTTTGATTCCAAATAAATCTGACCATCAGTGATCGAGATCACGTTCGTTGGAATGTACGCAGAAACATCGCCGGCTTGTGTTTCGATAATAGGGAGAGCGGTTAAGGAGCCAAATCCATTCTTCTCGGAAAGCTTACAAGCACGTTCCAAGAGACGGGAATGCAGATAGAACACGTCGCCCGGATACGCTTCGCGGCCCGGAGGGCGGCGGAGCAAGAGCGAAAGCTGACGATAGGCTTGCGCATGCTTGGACAAATCGTCGTACACGCAGAGCACATGCTTGCCGCTCCACATAAATTCTTCACCGATCGCGCAGCCCGAGTACGGCGCCAAATACTGAAGCGGCGCAGGGTCTGAGGCGGTCGCCACAACCACAATCGAATATTCCATCGCACCCATGTCGGTGAGCTTTTGCACGACTTGAGCCACATTCGATTGCTTCTGACCAATAGCCACATAAATACAAATGGGTCGGGTCGCCGCTGGCTCTGCCTTCTGGGCGATGATGGCGTCAATCGCTACAGCGGTCTTACCCGTCTGACGATCTCCAATGATCAATTCGCGCTGACCGCGTCCAATCGGAATCATCGAGTCGATGGCTTTGAGTCCGGTTTGCAACGGCTCTTTAACTGGGTAACGTTCAACGATTCCGGGGGCGATGACTTCAACGAGACGAGATTTGGTGGTTTTGATGGGACCCTTTCCATCGACAGGCTGACCGAGGGGATTCACAACACGGCCGATCATCGCTTCACCAACCGGCACTTCCATCACTTTTCCGGTACGTTTTACAGAGTCGCCTTCTTTAATCTGACGATCATCCCCGAAAAGCACACAGCCGACGGTGTCAGTTTCCAAGTTCATGACCATGCCGTACACATTATTAGGAAGCTCGAGCAACTCACCCGCCAAGGCCTTCTTCAAGCCATAGATGCGCGCGATACCGTCGCCGGCCGACAGAACATGACCGACTTCAGAAAGTTCGAGCTTACCCTCGAATCCTTCGAGCTGTTTTTGAATGACACTGGTAATTTCTTCAGATTTGATCGCCATGACAAAACTCCTTAAATTATCCGACTAGTTGCTGATGCAATTTTTTAAGCTGACCTTTTACACTTTGGTCGAGCACCTGATCACGCGTTTGAATAACGAGTCCGCCGATGAGTTGAGCATCCACTTGGATATCCATGCGCACCTTAGACTTCAGCCATGCTTCAAGTTTTTCCTGCAATTGTTTTTGTTGTACATCTGATAACGGAAAAGCTGTTTTGACGCGCAGCGATTGCACATTCATAAATTGGTCAACCTGATCCTCAAACTCCGCCTGAATCTGGTCGAGCAGATCGAGCCGGCGTTTGGACACCAACAGGTAAATGAATCGCTCCAGGAGCGGAGTCTTGTACTCACCGAGAGCCGAATGAATCATGGCCTTTTTCTCGTCGACCGCAATAAAGGGGTGCGACAAAATCTG
>JAYWEN010000370.1:0-3715 GCA_043779245.1 Elusimicrobiota bacterium
CCGAGATTTTGACCCGAGGGTCCGACCGCATTGCAGCGTGGGCATCCCCCCTCAAAACAGTTTCGCGTATTGCGCGGCGTTCCATTATATCCAGTGGAAATGATGCGGCCATCCTTCACGATGAGAGCGGCCACCTTTCTCTTGAGGCAATTTCCCCGACTCGCCACATTGAGCGCGATCGTCATGAAATAGTGATCCCACGAAGGCCGCTTCACTCGCTTAAGGACGGTTTTAAGATGCGCGGTCAGCGCCTGTTGAAGGAGTTCGATCGTTCGATCGTTGGTAATTGTCATGTCGGCGAGCCTCTCGCAGGCGTCAATCGATTGCTTGTTGGGATCGGCGTTGTGGGCTTCGCGCTTCTCTACGGTGATAAAAAGCTTTAACGTATGTGGATCGCTTTCGCGCGCACGGGCTTTGATGCGCTTGAAGCGCGTTTCAGGTTTTGCGGTGACCGCCCAGAGCACGTAATCAGGCCGCTTACGGAAGGCCTCGATCTCTGCGGGATTGCGAAAAGAATCGACGATGTAGTTTTGGCTTTCCGCCAGTTTCTTCAGAATGCGTTCCGCGAGGATCGAAGGCCCGTACTTCTCGCGAAGTTCGTTGCCCACGCGCGTCAAATGGTCGCGAGTCGGTGTGAGATGCTTGCGACGCAATTCATCGCGGAGCACGTCGGAAAGCGAGTGGTACTGGAACCCACGGCTCTCTAAAAATTTGGCCACTTCCCCTTTTCCGGAGGCGTTCTTTCCTGTCAGTCCAATAATCATCGGTCCGCTCCGCTCATGATCGTAATTGCGCGTCGCATTTGGTTTGAAGCTCCGCGATGATGGATTTCATCATTTTTTCTACGTCCGCGTCGCTAAGTGTTTTGTCTTTAGAGCGGAAGATGAGAGAGACCGTCAGAGATTTTCGTTCAGGTCCAATCTTCTCGCCCTGATAGAGATCGATCAAGGAAACCAATTCCAGGTCTTTTCCTCCGGCCCCCCGCAAGACTTTGGCAATCTTTTCATAGGGCGTGAATTGCGGCGCCACGAGCGAGAGGTCGCGGTGCACGGGCGGGAATGAGCTCGTGACTTGATAGGCGGCCTGAGAAGGTGTTACGGCTCGGAGAGCGGTCGAGTCGAACTCTGCGGCGATGAGCGGCTCCTTCGTGTCCAAATCCTGCTGAAGATCGGGATGAATCTCGCCCATCCATCCCAGGACGGAGGAACCAGAGAGAATCACCGAGGAGCGTTTCGGATGAAATGCGCTGGCGCGAAAAGGAATCACTTGAACTTGTGGAATTGACAGGGTCTTGAGCAGACCTTGAATGGTACCTGCCAAATCGTAGTAGTCGGCCTTGCGCGATTTCTGTCTCCAATGCGGAACCTGGACGTCGCCTGCGAGGAGAAGCCCCAACCGTCTTCCTTCGTGAAGGCCTTCTTGGTTCTGAAAGAAAATGCGACCCAGTTCGAAAAATTTAACGCCTGTGTTTTGTCGGCGAAAGTTGAGAATGGCGTTTTGCAAAAGCGCTGGCAGGAGGCTCGTTCGTAAAACGGCTTGTTCGAGCGAAAGCGGATTGGCGATCGAAATGGGTTTGGAATCCTGCCTTTGTCCCAGCGCGGGGGTGAAAGGAGCGGCCTGTTTGGCATTTAAAAAGCTGGCATTGCAAGCCTCCGATAACCCTAAACCGGCAAGAAGTGTCGCAAGCTTTCGTTCGAAGGACCATTGCTGATCGTCAGGCACACTCGTCAAGCGAATCGCGGGATTTCGGGTTGGGATTTGATCGTATCCATACAACCGGGCGATCTCTTCCAAAATGTCCGCGTCCGTTCCCAAATCGAGCCGCCAGGGGGGCACCGTGACCAAAAGTTGGGCGGTCCCTGTATTGATCACGCAGCCCAGTCGCCGCAAGAGATCGGCAGCGACGGAGTCTTTAATATCGAGACCGAGAAAATTCTTGATGCGTTCAGTGCGGAGTTTGATGGACACAGGAGGCGGAGGAAGGGCCGAGGCTTCGATGGGTTTTGTGCCGATTCCTGAGGTCAACTCTTGAACCAGCTGGGCCGCGCGGCGTGAGGCAAAAAGAACCATATCGTAATCGCTGCCACGTTCAAATCGATAGGAACTCTCCGACTTGATCCCCAGCGTCTTCGAGGTTTGACGGATGTGCGAAGGCAGAAAGGCGGCACTTTCCAGAACGATCTCGCTCGTTTCGGAGCGAATGGAGGATTCTTCCCCACCCATGATGCCAGCAATCGCAACGGGTTTCGAGTCATCTGCGATGACCAGCATTCCTTCTTCGAGTGTTGCTGTCTTGCCCTCTAAGGTGAAAATGGTTTCACCGGCTTTGGCACGCCGGACCTTGAGCTTGCGGCCTTTCAAGCGGCTGGTGTCAAAGGCATGCAGTGGCTGGCCTAGCTCGTGCATCACATAGTTCGTGATGTCGACGACATTATTCACCGACCGATATCCACAGCGGTTCAGGCGCCGAACCATCCAATCGGGTGATGGCCCCACTTTGACATCGCGGATGTATCGAGCGGTGTAGCGAGGGCACAGATCAGGTGCCTCGTTTACCGCGGTAACCGTTGAGGTCGCTAAATCGAGTTCACGCGATCTTGGTTCAAGATGTTTTAAAGGGAGGTTGAGCCCGGCGGCCAGTTCGCGGGCGACCCCCATTATGCCAAGCGCGTCTCGGCGATTAGGCGTCAACTCAATTTCGATCAAGGTGTCGTTCAAATCTAGCAGCGGTCGAACATCTAACCCGAGAGCCGTATCGGGCGGAAGTTCGAGAATGCCATCGGACTTGTCCGCGAGGCCGAGCTCTTCGGAGGAGCAGATCATTCCTTGTGATTCGACGCCGCGAATCTTGGCGGCCTTGAGTATTTGCCCGTCTGGAAGCGTGGAACCGACCCGGGCGAAGGCGACTTTTTGACCTGCTTTCACATTGGGTGCGCCACAAACGACGGAATAATCTTTTTCCCCATCGGACACCGTGCACAGCGAAAGGCGATCAGCATTGGGGTGCTTTGCGCAATCTTTAACAACCGCGGTCGCGACGCCGTGGAGCTTGCCGCCGAATGTTTGAACCGAGGAGATCTCAAAACCTAAACGGCCAAGAGTCGCAGCGGTTTCTTCGGGCGAAATCTCTAGCGGCACGAACTCTTTTAGCCAGTTGTAGAGGACTTTCATGATATTAGAACTGCTCCAGAAAGCGAGAGTCGTTTTCATAGAACAACCGCAAATCGTTGACGCCGTACTTGATGAAGGCGAGGCGTTCGATTCCTACTCCGAAGGCAAAGCCGGAGTATTTTTCAGGATCGATTTTGACGCCCAAGAGTACTTTTGGGTTCACCATGCCTGCGCCTAAGAGTTCTATCCATCCGGAGTTCTTGCAGGTCGCGCAACCTGATCCGTTGCAAATCCAGCACGAAACATCCATCTGGGCAGAAGGCTCGGTAAAAGGAAAGAATGATGGGCGAAAACGGGTCTTCACCGTCGGTGCGAAAAACAATTGAGCAAAGCGGGCGAGCGTTCCTTTGAGATCGGCAAAGGAGACGCCTTCATCGACGAGAAGCCCTTCCATCTGATGAAAGACAGCCAAATGCGTCGCGTCTTGCGCCTCATGACGATACACGCGGCCAGGACAGACAATCGCCAGAGGCGGCGGGTACTTTTGCATGATTCTCACCTGCACGGGTGAGGTGTGGGTGCGCAGCAAATTGGGTTCTTGATC
>JAYWEN010000371.1:0-8346 GCA_043779245.1 Elusimicrobiota bacterium
ATGACTGCTTCGAATGAAAAACTGGCCGCCTCGTTGATTGTTCTTCGAGATCTTCAAAAGGGCGGGAGACATGTCTTCCTATCTAAAGAACTCAAACGCGCCCATCGCGAACGCTTACTGCGCAATCGATTCATTCAGGACGTGATGAAGGGATGGCTGATCTCTTCAAGCCCGAACACTCGAGAAGGAGACAGCACTCCTTGGTATGCCTCTTTTTGGGAGTTTTGCGTCCGCTACAATAATGAACGTTTCGGGAATGAATGGATCCTCTCGCCCGAACAGTCGTTTCTTCTCCAGGCGGAAAACACTGTCATTCCGACCCAAGTCATCGTTTACAGTCCCAAGGGAACCAACAATAATGTCAAACTGCTCTTCGGAACCTCTCTCTACGACCTCAAGCAGCCCACAAGACGCGCGCAAGCAGATGTCATTGTGAAACAGGGATTACGGCTTTACTCCCCAGCGGCTGCTCTCGTCAACGTTTCAGAGACATTCCTGAGCCGCCATCCCATTGAAACCCAAGTCAACCTCGCAAACCTGAAGGACACATCAGACATGCTTCGGCATCTTCTTTTGGACGGGGGCCATTCGGTCATCGCCGGCCGTCTCGCCGGGGCGTTCCGCAGAGCCGAGAAACCGCAGTTCGCCGACGAAATCTTAAAAACCATGAAAACGGCAGGGCACGACGTCCGAGAAACAGATCTCTTCGACACTCAGCCGAACTTCGGCCTACCCCCTCGAACTGCGTCGCCCATTGTCGGCCGCCTAAAAGCACTTTGGAAATCCATGCGCGGAGACGTATTGGACATCTTTCCAAAACCACCGGGTCTACCCAAAGACCGGCAAGCCTACTTACGGTCCGTTGACGATATCTACCGCACTGACGCCTACCACTCCTTGTCCATTGAAGGGTACCGTGTTTCTCCCGAGCTCATCGGCCGCGTCCAAACAGGTCGATGGAATCCGGAAGACAACGTCGCCGACCGTCAGAATCGAGATGCGTTAGCCGCCCGCGGATACTGGCTTGCGTTTAAGATCGTAAAGGGAAATGTCTCAAGAATCATCACCGGAAATAATCCCGGTCGCCTTGTTCGGGCCAGCCATCGCGATTGGTATCGAGAGCTCTTTGGGCCGAGCGTTGAGGCTGGACTCATGCCCGCATCCACGCTAGCCGGATACCGCAACGAAGCCATCTTTCTGCGAACCTCAAGGCACGTTCCTCCGCGCGCAGAAGCCGTACGCGATGCCATGCCTGCCTTATTCGATTTATTGGAGAGTGAACCACACCCAGGCGTGCGCGCGGTTCTAGGTCACTGGCTTTTCGGCTACATCCACCCCTATCCCGATGGAAATGGCCGCACAGCCCGCTTCCTCATGAATGCGATGCTCGCTTCCGGCGGATACCCCTGGACCATCATCCGAGTCGACGACCGAGCCGCTTACCTAAAAGCCCTCGATCGCGCCAGCGTCGACCTCGACATCGTCCCGTTTACGAAGTTCATCGCCCAACGCGTCGAAGAATCTATTAGTCATTCTGAGAGATTCCCAAATTCGTAGTACAATTTCAATATGACCAAGTCAGTCGAGCAATGGATTCGACTATCTGAATATCGGTTGAAATCAGCTCATGTCCTCCATGAGTCGGGGCAACACCTTGATGCTGTATTCAATCTACAACAGGCTGTTGAACTGATGATGAAGGCTTGGGTGGCGAACCGAACACAAAAAAATCCTCCAAAGACGCACGATCTCATTGAATTGGCCGGTCTCGTGGAAGCCATTCCCCCAACGCAACGTCACGTTCTAGAGGAACTACATGACGTGCGCGTTCCTTTGCGGTATCCCGATGACTTTGATGAAGCTCTTGAAGCCTTACACCTATGACGAAGTTAAAAGAATCACCGAAGAAACAGAGGCACTCCTTCAATGGTTAAAACTAAAACTGAATTAGAATTTATTGCCAAAGAGTACGTTAAAAAACTTGCGGAAAATGGCATCCGCATCCAACAAGTGATTGTTTTTGGTTCTTATGGCCGAGGAACAGCGACGGAAAGGTCGGATATCGATCTCGTATATATTTCAAAAGATTTTGATCGATTTAATTTACTGGAGCGACAAAAAGTGCTCTCTAGGTGTCGACCTGGGTTAGTCAGAACAGACGTTCTTGCCTATTCCCCCTCCATGATTGAAAAACGACGGATGGAAAGCCCCTTTATTCAGCAATTTCTGAATGAAGGACAAACGCTCTTCTCTGAAGCCGCGTAGCCTCTGCTTTCCAAAACCGGGAATTCCCAACACCGCTTGCTTCAAACCGTTCTTGATTCCATGCGGCTGCGAATTCAGTTCCTGCCTAAAGCGATTACGCCGCTACTGCAGTTAAATTCCGAGCATAGACTCCATAGCGATTTAGATTGTAATGCTTAAACATCAGATCAAAAGAAAGAATGGCTGTCGCTTCTGCAAAGAGTCTACCCAGTGAAGGCACATCATTCCCGACAACCACCGACAATGAAACCATTGCCCCAACAACCGCGGAATCCTGCAAAACAGAGAACACACCTTTGCTTCTTTCGCCTTCGAGAGCGGAAGGTCTAAATACTCTATGCATTCCCCAAAGCAGCAAATAGCTAAATATACCGCTTACCAGTATTGCAGCCCCAGGCATCTTATCCCCGAAGACATGTGTTATTCCATATGAGCCGATAAACACTAAAACCAATTCGACAAGCGGTGCAATCGTTCTGTCGAAGAAAGCCTGATGCTTCGGATTTTTAAATGCAAAGGCGCTACCGGCATGAAGAAGCTCTTTAGGAGATCCAGTCAGGAAAGACAAATTCATAAAGGGGATTTCCCTTTCTCGTGTTTCGAGCAGTGGCACAAACATATTTTGGAAGTATCGCGCGGATTCTGGCCGTAGACCTTCTATCTGCAAATCCGTAAAGGGAAACTCACGTTCCGTCAATGCAGGCTGGACGCGTTGAATCCAAATAGCCTTAATGAGACTTTGAGCCTCTTTTACCGGTACCCAACCGAATCTTCCGACGCGTTCTAAAGCAGTGCCTTGTTCAGATTCTGAGTCATTCTTTGCATTTAAATCCGTTTCTGCTAATGCTCGGACCGGCCGATTCAAGTTGTTGGATAAAAATTGAGTCAGTGCTTCAAAACCTTGATAAAGCGTTTTGACAGCAGAAGCCTTGCGCGTGGCAAGATCCACTATTTCCATGTAGAGATTGCCATTGCGCCGGTAAAGCTCGAATTGCAAGACATCGGCGTCAGCCGACGAATTCGGCAAATGCATAAGAGTGGGAACAACTTCAAGATTTATACGGCCACTATCCAGTCGTAGTTGGCCATGCAGTAGGACGCGAGAGCGATCAGGAATATACTCGCCAAACAATTCTTCGGATATATCAGCGGAGATGCCCGACTCCGTTTCAGGTTTTGAAAGCTCTTGGCGTATTCGAGTAAGTTCAAAATCGAGAACCGCCATATGGTTAGCTTGCAATCCAATGCCTTTGGCTTTAGACCCTGTTGATTCAGGGGTGGACTGCGCTCCGAATGTTAAATCAACACCCATTCCCTCAACCAAGACGGACCGGACCTGGGCCAACACTTCCGAAGCTTGGGGCTTGCGCTTGAGTTCTTTCCGCCAAGGCCCCAGCTCTGCGACGAAGGCCTCAATTCCCTGGCGAATACGATACTCGTTGCGTCGTGCAGGATCCGCATAGATTTCCCTAAAGGCCTGCAATCCTTGCTGAAGAGAGGCTATCGCTTTAGCGGGGACCAATGCGGCGTCCTTCCCTCGAGATTTAAGCTTGCTCAATCGAACGGCTAACTCGTCATCCGTATCGTTCAGAAAAATATCGTCCAAGGCAGACATAATTGGGCCCAACTCAATCTGATCAACAAGGGGAATAGAAAAAATGGCGCGCTGGAGAATTCTTTTCTCGATTCGAAAAAGTCTTTCGCGAGGTTTTATAGAAACGACATGAACGGGGACAAGTTTTTCTGCAGGAGGTATTTCGACGCTCTCGGATTGAAGAAAGCTGACGACCGTATTCGGAAAAGCCTTATGAGTGAGCTTGAAAGCATTCTGCAATTTGAAAGAAGTATTTCCTTCATCATCCGACGTGCCAAAATCGTAATACGTCTTACGCCAAAGCGTGGCACGTTTTACCACACTTTCAATTGAGCACATTTCAATGTCAGCTCCTGACTTCTTAGCCAATGACGTTGCTGTCATACCAGCAGAGAGATGCTGAATAAGAACCCCGGGAGAGAGAGCGGCAAGTTGATTCCACGCTTCCATCCACGCGCCATCCATATAAAGATCAGATCGGCTCGTATACTCACTAAACACCACAACACCTTCATCCGTTAGGGACAGAACCACGTTGGCAATCATCTGTCCCGCTGAATTATAAGCGCGTGCCATAAAAGCATTCGCTTCAACACCATGCACGACAGGCATTTCTCGATGGGCCCCGTGAACGTTAAAACAACCTGCCCAGTTCGCCAATCCAGAAGAAGCCTCTTCCAGAAAATCTTTGCTCACCACAATGCGCACTTCCTCAGGGCCAGAAGTGACAGAAAACACTTTTTTGCTTTCATCTTCCAACTTTTTCATATCACCTAAAATATTCCACGCGCGATCCACTTCGGGCGTCCCCGCATGAGCCTCAGCCATCTTCCGTACAAAATCGTAGGCGTCCTTATGGGTTTCAAAACGAAGATCCGCAAGCTGCGCATCCGTCATCGACTCAGGCTTATAGCCAAGGAGTTGTGCTAAATCGACAAACTCCTGAGATAAAAGATAGATTCGCTGCCGAGCAGCAATGACGCGTTGCTCCGGGGTTAGAGGTAGGATTTTTTGCGTCAACTGGAATCCTTGTGTAAAAAGCCGTCGGTCATACCCTGCCACGACCAATCGATCGATTTCTTGCTGATTGGCAGGGTGCTCCAAAATAGTTTGCCGAATTGTGGCGGTTTTACCCGTGGACAAGAAAATGGCCAAGTAATCACGAATATAGCCTCTCATCCGCGTTCGGTCTTCAGGAGTCCCAACCGAATGAGAAAACAATGAATAGTACAGGGATACGAGAACAAGAATGCGGTCGAGCAGGCTTGCGTCTTTTTCTAACACCTCGAACCAGGTAAACACTCCAGAGACCTCGCGCAGAACTTTTCGCAACACAGACTTGCGGAATTCATAAGCGCGCATGAGATCAATATCAGAACCGGACAACAGAGCCAACACGCCATTGCCAATACCCGCGCGATACCGCATCACTTCAGGAGCATCCTTAAGAGCATGCTGAATCTTCAACAGGTCACCCGCTATATGCATGAGATGGAACCGACGAGAAAGCGCTGCATGAGTAACACTGGCGGGCAGTGAGGCTAAAAGGAAATGCCTCACGTAACCTTTGAGATACTTCTTCAGACTAGCTGAACGCATTCTCTCAACATTCTTTTCTTTTTTACCTTTCTCAATCGGCAAAACAACTGTATCGTCCACACTTTCTTTGACGCCTTCGAGAAATATCTCTAAATCGTTTACAAAAGCCCTTTTCCCTGACTTCATGAGCATCAAGATGAAATAGCGGGTGAAGCGTTCCGCTGTTGAATGCCTTCCCATAATCGAAGAGATATCGTCAATAGACTCTCCGAGCTTCGCCAATACACGCGGATTGCCCTGCCAAGGCAACGCCTGATCTGCAGTGAGTTGAAGAATCCAAGATGAGCGGTCACCCCATTGAACCAGTACGTCCAAATACGAACCCTTTTGCGATTGCGGGGAATTTGCCATTTGTTTCATCAACACATCTAATTGTTTTGCATCCTCAAGTCGCTTGAAAAGCTCCATCCAATTGTTGACGCGCGTGAATTGACCTCCAGCCAGGAGTTCATCAAAATCTGCCTTTCCGAGAATTTCCCGCATTACGCCAAGGTATCGAACAAGCTCATCATTTGGATGCGCAAAAAGGATGAACACATCGGGAGAAACAGCTGAGAGAAAATCTTGACGATGATCAGACCCAAACGTTATAGCGACTTTGGACTCCAGCGTATCGACAGAATTCATTCCTCCAATGGAGGCGAAAAACTCTTTAAACTGACGACTGTGGTTTACACCCGTCTCCACAATAGCTCGACCGACAACAGCATCCACGACACGAGAGCCGAAGGCATCATGAATTGCTCGAATAGCTCTTTCCATCTTTTGAGTGAAGACATACTGAGCTAACATACTTTCATGGCTTTCATACTGTCTATGTTTTTGATCCCATTGTTCCGTTGCCGTTTTAACCAAACGCTCCAGAGAAGAGTCATCGACCGGTAGAGTGATCAAGAAATGAATTTGATCCAAATTACGACTCAGATTTGCGCCCCAATGATCCAATTTTCCAAACCAGTCCTTGACCAGATTTATGCGTTTGGGAGACGTATTATGAAATGACTCGACAGAGTTAGGATCTCTGAGCCATAGATTTAGGGTTGTCAGCGCACTTTTATACTGATCATCTTTTAGATAGCCATTCCTATGTAAATGCAGAGCAACTTTCTGCAACTGAACAAACAAGTCGTATGCGGGTTTCCCCTCAAAAACTCGGGCACTCTCGAACATGGGGGCGACATTCCGCATTGCCGTGGCCTTTTTGGAAAAATACGCCGGCGCAGCATCAGCCAATTCAGGATTAGACGGATTGGCAATGTGAAGTAATTGCATCACCCTTTCCCCCCAAATGTATAAGCCGTCATAGAGATTTTTATGACGTGCAGCGACTTCAAGAATCACGCGTACGCTCGACCAATAAGAAGCCAACTGCCTTTTTGTTGCAGCCTGAAGGTGGCTCATGCGGAATTGAGAGAAGAGACGAAGGGATTCCCCAAATTCATCTGCTTCTTCGACTAAGAGTTGTAATGTGGGAATAAGATCAACACTTGCAGGAGATTTTGAAACGGAGCGAAGGTGCTTGGCGTATTCGGTGCTAGTTCCTTGCCGACTCAATTCAAAATCAAAAAGAATGTGCGCCAACAGGCTTAAGGGATCCGAGTGGCTTCTGGGTTTTGTCTCGCCATCAAAATACGCTGTATAGGCTTGTTCAATTTTGCTCTGATCTAACAATTCATACGTTCCTTGCATCCAAACGATGAGCGATTTTGAAAGCTCAGCGACTTGCACGCTTTTTTGGATAGATGGGCCTGCAGATTTAAGACCTTTTAGGATACGAACAACCCGAATCCATTTCTGAGTCTGCGTCATCTGTTCATGGTCATAAGAGACATCACGCGCAGCCATTGATGCCAGATGCACGGCCTCTCTTGGATGATGCGCAACATATTCTTTATCGCGATCAAGACCTTCAAACAATCCTGCCAAAGGCACGAAAGAGGATCCATCACCCACAACAAGGACGCTTCCGAGTGCGCTTCGTTTGGCATCCCTAACAACATCACGGTGCGGACTATCGAGGGCTTTCAGATAGAGTGGCATCCACACAGTTTCAATTAATTTGCCTGATGGATCCATTTGCCAAAGCAAATGAGCCAAAGCTGCAAGGCTTTGTGCGGCGCCCTCATTTGGAGTTTCTTTACTGCCTGCACGGGATGAAAAATGCAAGTTGAAGAGAGAAACCAATACAGCTAATTGGGACTCTGTTGTTCCACCCATCATTTGCAAGGCTTCAGCGATGCCTCCAAGACTCAAACCTACAGTCTCTCCGTCATATATCGCGTATTTGTACGCCGGCATCCACCAGGACTTTAAATCGGCCAAAGAAGGATCTGAAAGAACAGAAAGCTGCGCGGCACCGGACAAGGCTTTAGCTATACGTTCCGGACGTTTCGCCTGCGTGTATTGCAGAACAATTGGCTTTAATTCAGGCCATACTAAGTTTCTGGCTTCAGGTAGTTCCGCAAGACGAGGAAGAATATCTGCGAGGGAGTCGGCAACCCCTTCAATCCAAAAATAATCTTTCGTGAATGGATCTTTGAAATGCTGAAGCCAATTTTGGAGAAAATCTTTTCCACTCGGATCATAAGCGAGAGATCCAAATACGATTCCTTTTAAACCACGAGCACGATTTTGGGATTCCGAAGGTAGTCCATTCCACACTTCTAGAAATATCGCTCGGAGCTTGTCTCGACCTTCGCTTGAAGGCAAAGAAAGACCCGCTTCAGCAAAACCATTCAAAGAGTTAAGAACAAGCGCGTAATCCCAACGTTGCACTGTTTCATATCGTTCCTGAAATAATGGCGCTCCATACTTCAGCAGCATATCCCCCGAGCGATCCAAACTCCCCAACATAAGGAAGTATTCTTGAGCCTGTGCCCATGCAGGCT
>JAYWEN010000372.1:0-2634 GCA_043779245.1 Elusimicrobiota bacterium
GCGACGGAATATGAAGTCCGCGATTTCGCGCCGCGCTTAAATCAATTTATCGCTCTCACCCAATCGCTCATCAAAAACAAAGACGCTCATTTTGATGAAGCGAAAGTACGTCACCTTATTTCATCGTCGATTGATTTCTACGTTATGGCGCTTGTTCGAAACAAACCGATGGTGGACAACACGCTTAAGCTCATGGGGCAGGACAGCGGCAAACCCGAACAGCGGATGACCCGAACTTCGGCAAAAGGCAAAACTAAAAAGTTTAATAAGGCCAAACCTCTCGCCGCCTCTACGGTTAGCCGACTTTCCGGTCAACCGCCACTCCGGACACCCAACGTTGCCGTTTTGGTCGCGGGCGGTTTCCACACCCTCCAGCTCACGCGCATGCTTCGCGAGCAAAAAGTCAGCTACCTTGTCCTGGCCCCCTCGATCACGCGTTTGACGGAGGCCGATCACGCGCTCTATGTGAAGCGTCTCAGCGGCGATCTGCTGACCGAAGACCAAATTTTGGCCCAGGCGTCCGATCCCAAATCAACACTGTATGCCTCAGCGAATATCAAAGACGGGAAGAGTGCTTCCACCCTGGCCAAGCTCTGGCCTTTCCAAGCAAAACAGGCCGATGCGAACAGCCTTTCCATTGGAACGCCCACCGCGACCCAAAGCATCGTCGTGTTGTCCTTAATTGCGATGGGCGCGCTGATTTATCACATGGCTCCAGCCGAGTATGCTCCGGTGTTTCATCAAAAAATAGATTCCGTATCGGCATTGGCCGGCGTTTTTGCACCTGCATTTTGGAGATCTGCTGATTTTTTACGAACCAGAGAAGAGCCAAAGCCCACAGTCGTGGCGGAGCCTTCCCCGGCTGTCTCCGATAAAGACCTTCCTATTTATAAGAGAGCCATAAAACCCCCTGTGGCTAAAGAAGGTGGACTCAAGCCCGCGGAATCTGAAACCACTTTGGTGGATCCTTCTCTGGCGGCCATGTTCAAAGGGATTACCGGCGAAACGCTAACCGATTTCAAATTTAATGAGAATGTCAAAATATCCATCGCCGGATTTGGCAGTGTTGAAAAGGCCGTCATGGCCTATGCCAATAAAGTAGCGGGCGGCTCAACAAAGATCGCTCCTTATGTCACGGTTCATATTTTTGATGCGTCGCTCCCCGGTGGATCCCTCGAAGTCAATGAGCCCGCTTCCAACGTTCAAGCGGCCGTGGAACAAGCTCTTCTCGCGCTCAAAGCCACGCACCCCACTGTGGCAACCCGAATCACCGATGCCGTCAAGACAAACAAACTTTCAATTACGCTTCAGAATTCTGCCTTCACCGGAGATACAAAGACCCGCATCTATCAGAACAACAAAGTCGAGCTGCGTTTTCCCACGACCACAGAGTCGACTTCGGTAGGGAGTCCATCGAAACTTTTGGCTTGGATTATTCCCCTCTTCCTCTTTTTTGGCGTGCATGCGGCGTGGATGGGGTCGGCCAACGCGCAAACCGCCTCGACGTACTCAAGACCGTCTGTCCCAGAAAGCGTGAGACGAACCCAATCTCTCTATGCCTTCGCTCAACGCAACCAAGATTTGGTGATGGGCTCAAGACTTTTGGACGATTCGCCTTCGGCGAAACCTCTAATCAACGCACTCTCCACCGCGAACTCGGCATTTTTTGATGCCTTAAGAGTTTCAGTACCCGATGCCGAGTTGCATCTCACCCGTCTAATTCAGGCACGTGACGCCGTTCTTAAATTACTCGACTCAAAAGGCGTCCTCCTTGTTCCCGAGACAGAGGCGGCGGAAGAACTTTTAGAAATGAAAAACGCGAAAACGGGCGTGGCGGGCTATGCGGCGGGTACAACCCCGGGAGCGGCGCAACGACGGATGGAATCGGCCATTCGAACGAAATTGGCGCGCAATGCCGCGCGTCAAATTAACTACGAGAGAACTCTTTCTATTCCCAGCATTTCATTGCCAGGCCATATTCTCTTGCCCACCGCGCTACGTCAATTTACCGATAACGCGGATTCTGTGGCTGTCGAAGGAACTACCGTGGGAGAAGCAGTGGCCTTTTTGACCACACAGAAACCCGATTTAAAACATCAACTTTATGATGACCGTGGCATGTTACGGGGGTTCGTTACTCTCTTCAAAAATGGAATAGAAGTGGACGTTGAAAGCGGGTTTGACCCGAGCAAAGATACTCTGTCCATTGTTCCCTCGATTAAAGGAGGCAGCGGATCGGGAATAGGGCCGATCGTTAGAATTCGCATCGTCAATCCGAAAAGACAGAGGGAACGAAGTTCCTCTCCCTCCTCAAAGCCCCAGACCTCCATTTTGTTTGTCGATAAGGCGAATCAATATCGCAGCAAAGACATGGAAACGGGTCTGAAGTCCTGGCTTAAAAATCATGGCATCGACTCCGTCAAAGTCTCATCCGCGGGGGCCTTCCATTGGATAACACCTAATCAACTCAGTCTCTGGGCAAACTTATTTCAGACGGTGTTGCGGAACAAATCTGTTTCTCGGCCACCACCCGAGGCGCAAGCGTATATCCGAGAATTTTTACGCACGCAACGACAATTCACAAATGACTCCAAAGGACCTTTAGGCGTACGCGAGTCGGTTGCGTTCTCTACA
>JAYWEN010000373.1:0-4751 GCA_043779245.1 Elusimicrobiota bacterium
AAGCGGGAGGCGGAAAGGAGTATGGGGATCAGCTCCCCCTTCTTGGTGCGAAGCGAGATCTCCAAGGTTTCCGTTATCCCTTCCCGAAATCCGCTCCGGATGAGGTCGGACAAGTTGGGCGCAATGTCGGTTGCCGATCGGTTGAGAAGCTCATTTTCGGGATACCCCAGCATTTGAATCGCTGCACTGTTGGCCATTCGAATACGTTGATCCTCGTCCAAGACCATCAGCGGATCCTTCATATTTTCAAGTATGCAATCTAAAAATTCTTTGGAGACCGAGGTTTGAGCCAGGCTCACGCTCATTCGGTTAAACGCTCGGGCCAGACGCCCTAGTTCGTCTGATGCCCCCTCGGGAACCGTCGTTCCGTAAGCCCCTTGCCCAATCCGCTCTGCGGCGCGCGCTAAGCGGTCAACCGGTTCTAAAAACTGCCAGGCCAGCGCCCATGAACAAAAGCTCAAAAGGACAAGCATGCTGAACACGACACCTAAGACATAACGAAAAATTTTCGCTCCAGTTTCAAGATCGCTTCCGATCGGCAATCCCATTCGCAGCGTCCCTAACCGCAGGAGCGAAACGTGCTGCTGTCCCGCCAGTAACATTTCTTCTTCCGAATTTAAGCGCTTGTTCGTAAGCCCCTTCTCTAGAAGCGGGTAGGAGATGTCGAGCACTGGAGATTTTCCAAGGACAATCAATCGGCTGACCGATTTAGACATGCCAAGCGTTTCCTTTGTCCAGGAATCTAGATAGATCTGCCCTTTCTGCGAAACGTCAGTATGGGCCAATACGGTGCCTTTGGGATCGGTGACGAACACATAGCTGGCATCCGCCGATCCGGCGGCGCCACTCAACAACGAAAGCAAGTGACGTTCGTTTCCCGCATTCATTTCATGCACCGTCGTTTTGGCCAGCGCCGCGAGAAGCGCCCGACCTTTTTGCTCTCTCTCCTCGATAAGCACGCGCTTTACTGCCTGTTGACTGAAAAACACCATGGCCATGCCAACGGCCAGGAGAGCTGGAACTTGGGACACCCAGAACTTATGAGACAATTTCATGGTGCCGCCTCGCGAACGTCGATGGCGTCCTGGGGTACTTGAAGTCCGAAGGATAGGGCCAACGGCTTATCGACCATGATGTCGATCTGTTCTGAAAACACCTCCGCGGGAACCACTTCTCCGCGCTGAAGCTTTTGAAGAACGGAAGCGGCTGTTTTTCCAATCTGGCGATAGCTTGGGGCAATGCCTGCAGTGGCCCCCTTTTCGACCAGACCAAGCAGAGAAGTGTAGAGAGGAATATGATTCATGGCACAAAACTCTTTGAGAATTTCCACGTTGTCAGCCGATAATATCTGTGGATCCGGCGGAATCCAGAGTGCATCGGTTTCTTTTTTCAGTCCGCGCAGATGATCGGGAAGATTATCGAGTTCTTCCACCTTCTGATACGCAACATCGATCCCCAGCAGCTTCGCGGACTGAGATAATTGTCGAACATACCCTTCATACGACCCGGCCATAAAGAGGACTCCGAGACGACGCAACTTGGGTTGCAGGCGATGCAGCGTATAGGCCAATATCTCGGGTGAAGGAGTCATTTGAATCTTGACGGTCTTATGAACACGGTCAATGGACGTGGTTGGGGACAGACAATACACCAGTGTGACTTTATTACCAAAATCCAACGAGGCCGCCCGCCCTCCAAAGGCAACGACAAAGCGAGTCGACTCAGAAAGTTCAGCCGCGGAAGGGGACTTTCGCTGGACGTTCGATCGCCCCCCTATTGCGTTCTCAAACCCCTCATACGCTTGAACGTAAGGACCCAGTTCTGAACTCACGATGGCGGTGACCGGCGGCACAGGGTCTGCGCGCGCCGTAATCGCTGACAGCCCGAGGGCTGCCGTCAGAACGATGAGGGATCGTGTGAGCGGGGACTCAATGACGTTTAGAATAAATTCACTTCCACAATCGCCATAAAGCGTTCGCCGATGCTTCTCCCGGTTCCATGGGCCGAGGCGGCAGGGAATCCGTTGTAATCCTTATCAAAGATATTGTCCCACCGAATACCAAGCCCGACGCTGTCTCGTCGATACGTGGCGCGGATGTTGAATAATTCGACAGGACTCAATTCGTTCCGAGAGTCCCCATCGGGGAACACCCGCCAGGTCGACCCCGCAATGTGTTCCCATTGCGTCAGAAAAGTGAACTTTTTTCCGAGGTGATATTCAGCACCTAGGTGAGAAAGATCCCGAGGCATGGTTTCAACCACGATATTTTTTCCGCCCCATAACTTTTGGTGGGAATAGTCTCCCAATAGTCTTAGCCAGGGGGTGACTGTCCAATCCGCCTGGAACTCCCCACCCATCGCCCGCGCGGAAGGATCATTGATGTAGTTCCCCGAAGCGCCAGGATGGATATGATTGTTGTGCTGGAATGTCGAGAAGCTTGCGATATCGATGGCGATAGAATCTGTGATCCAATAATTGTAGAGACTGACGTCAGTTTTTAGCCTCCGCGCCCAGACTTTTCCCGCTCCGGTTTCAAGTGAAATCACGCGTTCGGGCTTTAGATTTTCACTGCCGTGAAGAGACAGCTGTTCTGTTGAGCGACGATAATCAAAATCGCCAAAGAGCTCATAGACGTTCGGAAATCGATAGGCAGTATTGGAATTAATCCTCCAATATCGTGTGGGATCCGGTCGCCAAACAAGACTTCCGAACCCGGCCACAGCATCGCCCTTGTACCAGTTGTGATCGTAACGCGATCCTAAAAACATCTTCCAGGCGGCTGCGAAGGGATGCACCTCTTGCAGATAGGCGGCCCACCCGAGATTATCCACGTCACGATTCAGCACGCGTTGGGATATGCCGGGATTGATGCCTGATGAAATCGGAGCGCCAGCCGGATTGCTAGGACTGCTTTGCGTCTTTTTGAGCGTCGATTCAATACCTATTAGAAGTTGATCGTCATTATGAAAACGCAAGGTCTGATCAAGGCTGACGACGTTGGTCTGCTCTATTACGCGCGACTCCGCCATACCGATGTGAGCTCGGTGTAGCATGTCGTATTGTGAACTGCTGATCATCCCTTTAAGACTGTAGTTGTCGGTAGCTTTGAACTCGTGGTTGGCCACCAGGTATTGACTTCGACCATCCCCCACCATGTGCATTGAACCGGGATTCATCAGCATGGGAGAGTTCGTAATGGCGGAAAACCCGGCGCTGAGCTGCGTCGTGTTTCGATCGCCCCATTTTTGGGAGGCGTTACCTTGGAACATGTCAGAGGCATTTTCAAAATAGGTGCTATTTGTAAGCGAAATATTCGGCAACGGATCGGGTTGTGAGAAATTGCTACGGAAAATTCGTCCACTCACGCTGACTTGGGTGTCATCCGTATGAATGCCCAAAATGCCCTGTGCCGATTCTGTTTTGCCATTGCCGCGCATTCCTTCGCCTTCTGCCAACCATTTCTTCTTCTCACGACGGGTTACGATGTTCACCACACCCGCAAACGCGTTGGCTCCATAGAGCGTCCCAGGACTCTTAACGACCTCAATGCGTTCAATGGCGATAAGCGGAACAGGGATACTATTCCACTGGGTAGTTCCAAACCAGTCAATGTTCAGCGGAGCGCCGTCCAACAGAATTAACGTTTTGCTGGAATTTTGCCCCTGAAGCCCGCGAATTCCGACCATGCGTTGGTAGTCGTTGACGATGGCACTATGGACACCCAAAATGTCGCCCAGAAGATCACCCAATGTCGCCGCGTGAGCATTTCGAATTTCTTCATGCGTCATCACCGTGACTGCGTTGGGACTCTCGTCGACTTTGAGCATCATTTTGGCGGAGGCCATGGCGCTTCGCTCTTCTTGAAGAAAGGCGAGCGTTTCGGTAGCCCCGCTGTCTGCATACGCAGGAATCTGACAAATAAATAATCCAACGGCAACTACCGTAGCGATCGAGGAACAACGAGTTTGGGTTTTCATCTTCAAACACTATAGGCAGAATGAATTGAAATCAAGGCTAAAATGCGAAATCGTTACAATTCGTCCGGGCGTGAAACTCGGTCACTCCCCGCCTGAGGGCCTAAGTTCGAGAAGTCTTTTAGCCTAATCGTTTCTTAGCCCTTAGGCGGATATGCAACTCTGGCAAAAGCTGGTATCGTCTTTAAATGCTTCCCGTGAACAAACTTATTTCTCGCATCGCTTCGTTCGTCGTGAGTTTCAGCCTCATCGGAGATCTCTCGTTTGCCTCTCCTTTGCGCCAACAGCCTTCGATTGCAATGCATTCGCATATCTCATCAGTTCAATTCACAGAAAATGCTGTTTCTCCTCCTTCATTGTCGTTCACACCCACGCTTTCGGGCACCACTCCTTTTATCAGTACGTTGCTGAGCACCTCACATCAAGGACCCCTAAATAATACTGTCGATCGGAATGACCACGTGCCCTTACTGAAACGTTTCAGAGAGCTTTTTCGCCAAACACTCTACTTCGGAACTGAAGTGCCCTCCAAAGAACTCGTAAGTCATATTGAAGGTATAGAGGAAGAGCTTTATATCGCTTTTTTCCGAATACGCGGATTGTCAGGTCAGGAAATGAAAGTCGCACGAGAGGCCTCGAAAGGATTTAATAACCCCCAAATCGCGTCTATTTTAGGCATCGCCCTTCAAACCGTAAAAAATCACATCCGTAAAATTAACGCCAAGGTGCCAATAGAAGATCTCCATCAGCGAGTCGTTTTGTCCATGGCTTTTGGG
>JAYWEN010000374.1:0-2240 GCA_043779245.1 Elusimicrobiota bacterium
GGGCCAGGAAACGCTTAATTTCTTCGGGCGTTCGACCCTCTTTTTCAAGGCTCGTCCGTTCGAGGGCCAAAGTCTTTTCACCGTCTTTGACTATCGACATTGACTTGTGATACTGCTTTTCGTTATTAATCATATGTCCTCCAATTATTCTTGCCGCATCAGTAAGATGCCTTTTGGTCGTCCGTCTTCTTTTGTCCATCGGTAAGCGTCAGGAAAAGCGCGAAACTCTCCGGTATTCATCCTCATCCCAATCGGACGCTCCGGTGAGAACGGGTACATTTCCACTTTATAGGATGCCCACATGGATAGCCGCAGCTTCCCCAATACCATGCGGTGATCTTCATCCGCCCACCCCCATATCTTCTTAGGAGCCGTCGCATTTAGTCTTTGTGACAGACGCCCGGATATGAATTCTTCGTAGTCACATTCAAAGCACCCGTCGATGTCGGCGGGATGAGTCGTGTTTTGGACAAACGAACCATTCACATAAACGCGAGTAATTCCCGCGTTCCATAGTTGATTGACCAAGATTTCGAGATGGTCTACTAACTCACCTCTCCAGTCCACCTGCCAGTTGAGAGGGCAGGGCTCTGGACCTAGGACTAGCAACGAACGCCTTAATTCGCTGAAAGTCACTTCGTAATCTTGTGACATTGGGGGCAACACCCCATAGTCGTTAAATGTCTTGGGAAGCATTGTCGTCTCCTTAGAGTATATAACATAAATGCTATGTTGAACAGGCCCAGTTCGTGGATTTTCCCGAAGAAGCCACCCTGGGGTTACGCTTAAACCGCCTCAAATACACGGACGGTATCTTCTCTCCGCCACCGGCCTTGGAATTCACCCATTCCCGCCAGATATGTGGCCAAATGCACGTCGTTGATACGAAGGTAAACGGTATCGTACTCGCATTTTTGCCGACATTGGCCGCGTAAGTATTTGCCGCTCATCGGCTGCGCCATTTGCCATCGGCCCGTCACTTCCGCATACGCACGAAGTGCCCGGGCAACGCTCTGAGACTGCCTGGCTTTAATGAATGGTTGTTCATCGTAGTCATAGACTTTTAAGTAGGTCATTTTATTTCCCCCATCCGCTGTGCCGAAATGGGGGACAGAGGCTAAGCCCCACCCCTATTAATCCAATTGCTAATAGTATTAAGACTGCGATTATTTCTTCCATGTTATTTCTCCTTTAGGTGTTAGATGTGTCTTCGCGTATTCCGTGAAGACGCCTGTAGGGGAAACGGGGAGAGCCCTTTTGACGTCGTGGGAGGACGCCAGCCAAAGGCGGACGGGAGGCACAAGGGAACGTTCTTGCAAAAGGCTTGATCGAAGCTCCGAGGCCCCGGCCGACGGTTTACCGTGTGGCACGTGGGCACTCTGGAAAGCTGAGACGACATCCCGCCCCAGACGGCGGCCGGCGGGATAGGGAGCGGAGGGCCGATGTTGACGGAAGAAAATCGTGGGGCCCCGGAACACCAGGGGGCAACAATTATGTTTCGGCAGGCCCGGAGTGGCTTTGCTGGACCCCGTTAGACTGGAAGGATCAAACGGAAAGCGACCTCAATAGGACTAGGCCTTCAACCCCTCAGGAGGGTCTACGGGAACCTGGGTTACCAGGCTGGCGTCTTTGCGCCGTTAAAAAAGAAAAGCCGCAGGGCGTTGAACAACGTCCTGTGGCTTCCTTCGAGATCCAACTGAGAATTATTTTGAAGCGCCAAACTTACAGGTCACATTGACGCTAATGAGGTTTGCGAAGTCTGAATAGGTCCCGTTGACGTTGTACGCCGGATTCCCTGTCGTATTGGCACCCACGTTATTATTTACGACTCGGTTGTGGGTGAAAACGGCCGTATACGCGGCATCAATGCCGACGTTCGGTGTAATCGCGAAGCCAGCGCCTGCAGACAATCCATATCGCGACAAATCCATGAACGCAGGACTAAAGTTCGCTTCGGCGATAGCGCTGGGCTCATACCAGAATCCCGATCGCACTTGCCAACGATCATTAAGTTTGTAATTGGCTCCGGTATTGAAGCTCCAGGCATCTCTTGGATGCAGCGGCGTCGGATTCCCCGTATTTAAAACCGCAAGTCGCAACGGGTTATTCTCGGAGTAACGCACATTCAAATCCTGTCCTGACGCCCAATCGTACCAGGCGGCATCCGCCTCCAGCGTCAAGCGATTGGATGGCTTAAATGCATAGCCAAACTGAACATTAGCCGGCAATACTAGGTCGGT
>JAYWEN010000375.1:0-2711 GCA_043779245.1 Elusimicrobiota bacterium
GATTAGCGATGCGTTTAATGGACTTGGGAAGGAGAGTCATACTCGTAACCTGACCTTTTGCTCTATTGCCGGGAGACTTCACCGGGGCCATTGGAGCAACGAAGATATTCTTAACCTTTTAACTCCCCATGCTGAGAAATGCGAGTTCGACCGCGAGGAGCTGGAAGGGATTATAGGGCGCGTTTCAAAGTACCCGGCACCAGAAATGAATAGAAATGATTCCGCTCACCCTAGGGAATTGGTTCCGTGCGGAGTTAAATTCAATCCAAAATCCCTCTTTCAGGTGATGAATGAGAAACCACCCGTGAGGGAGTGGTTAGTTGAAAATTACTTGGCAAAAAGTTGCCTCGCCATCCTTGCCGGTCATCCTAAGCACGGGAAGTCGACGCTGGTCTATTGGCTTGTAAAGTGTGTTTTAGTCGGTAAGCCTTTTTTGGGATTCACAACTAAGCGTGTGAACGTGCTTATCCTGGCCGTGGAAGAGTGTATCGAGGACATAACAGACCGTTTTTCAAAATCCGATACTACAGAAAACGTCGGTCTCTATATTCATTGCGCCCCGTTAAAATCAACTTCCGTTGAGCTAGAAGGCATTCGGGAATTCATCAAGACTAAAGAGATTGGGCTAGTAATTGTGGATACTTTGGCCAGGTTTTGGACCGTAAAGGATGAAGGCAATGCCTCTGAGGTTTCGGCTGCCACCCAACCCCTTTTAGAACTTGCCAGGGAAACTGGTGCCGTAGTTCTGCTGATACACCATTCACGAAAGAGCGAGGGCGAAGATGGTACTGAGATTCGAGGTTCTGGCGATATTCTCGCGGTGGCTGACATTGGCCTTATATTGAAAAAGCGAAAGGGTAGCGAAAATCAGAGGGTGCTACATGCCCATTCGCGATACTCCACGCCAAAAGAACTGATTATTAGTCTTGAAGATGGCGGATATTCGGTGCTCGGGAGCGAGAACAAAGTGCGGCAAGAGGAACAGAGAGCAAAAGTTCTGGCTTGCCTGAACAATGAGTACAAAGACGCAGAGGGAATTGCGACTAAGGCGGATATAGCACCGGGCACCTGCCGCACCGTCCTGAACACCCTTTATGGCGAAGGCCTTGTTGCTCGCCAAGGGGCAGGGACTAAGGGTAAGGCGTATTTGTATGCCTTAAAGTCTGAAAATGATTCCGCACAGAATCAATCTCTAGGGGTGTGCGCAATAAACCAATCCCGAAAAAACCCAGCACCTATTGAAAGCACCTTACCTCAAATTCAAACAGTCTTTCCAGGCGCAAAGGTTGTACTGCCATGACTCATCGTCTCCGGAAATCCCGGTGCTTGGAGTGCAAAAGATTGTTTTTAGCGCGTGTCTTTGACCTCGAGCGTGGTCAGGCTCGTTTTTGCGGACATTCATGCCGCTCATTGGCCCGATGGTCGCCTGAACAACGATCATCAAAAATTATCGGTGCGAGTGATGCGACAGGCCCATCCCAGGATCGGGGGACCGTTTGACCGATCCGATGCGAAACGGTAGACTCAGCCATCATCGGGAGTTGCCAATTGTGGCATCATCCGAATTCGTTGATGAGGCACAAACACGGGAAATGAGAGACGAAGCACTAAGAATCTATTGCGCCTGGATGATCCGGGCCCACAGGGAAAACCAAGCCAACAACCAATATGAGCCACGTTTGGGCATTCTATAGACGATCCACTGATAAACAGGAACTTTCGATTTCCGATCAGCGCCGGGACTGCCAGGAGTTCGCCTCTGCGCATGGCTGGGAAATCGTCCGCGAATTCGTTCCCTCAAAAGGGTACGCCTCAGGTTTAACTATCGACAGGGATTCAACCTTTCTTGAAATGGTGCGTTTGGCGGAGGCTGGAAATCATGGTGTAAGCTATCTCCTGATATATGACGTAAGTCGTTTTGGCCGCCTGCCAGCGAAACTTAAAATCTACTACGAGCAACACTTCCAGCGTTTTGGAATCCAAGTAGTCTACGCGAAAGATGACTTCAAGAATGATGGAACTATCGGCGATGACATTACCCAGATGGTCAAACATTCAGAAGCCCACCAATTCAGCGTTAAGCTCTCAGAGCTAACACTACGCGGGGCAAAGAGTCACGCGGCGCTGGGACATTCGACCGGAGGCGCGGCCCCATACGGCTATGACCGGCTTTTGATCGACGAACGCGGAACTCCGATTAAAGTTCTCAAACGCGGCGACTGGAAAAGCTCCAAGCTCGAACGCGTTATCTGGACACCTTCCCCCTCTGGTCGCCAGATCGTCAACGAAATTTTTAATGCCTACACCGCAGGACGCGGACTAGGCGATATAGCGAATGGTCTAAACGAGCGAGGGATATCTGCGCCCCGTGGTAGCTACTGGTCAAAATGTCAGTTACACCACTTACTAAGAAACCGCGTCTACTTGGGCGAGCGCTCTTACAACAAGCGAAGTTACAAAGGGTTTCGTCGAGGAGAAAAAGGCTCGCTATTCAACCCAAAGGACGCTTGGATACTCAAGATCGATTCTCACGAAGCAATCATCGAAAAGGAATTATTCGAGAAGGCTCAATCCTGTATGCCGAAGTGGAAAGAGCGGGTCGGCGGCGTATTGAGAAATCACTATCTCTTGTCCGGATTATGCTTTTGCGAGCATTGCCAATATCGTTTGGTCGGCACTCCCCGGAAGAACGGAGAAGGGCACAAGTCGTA
>JAYWEN010000376.1:0-4226 GCA_043779245.1 Elusimicrobiota bacterium
TCCTATATCCGGATCAGCGATCCTGTTCTGACTTCAAACCAAGCGCTCTCGGTGCACGTGAAGAATCTTGGAACCTATCAGATTCGCGCCACGCAAATCGCCACGCAATTCCGCTTGACCCAGAACTCGCCCTATCCACGCATCATTACGCCGAATGACCCAGCGCAAAACAATCGCGTGTTCTGGTTCTTCGACAACCCGATGGACGATGCCGTCTCGGGAACGATTTACGACATTCGCGGTGCCAAGGTTCGCGACTTAACGATGAACAGTCAGTCTCCGACGGCCAATTCGATTGTCTGGGACGGACGTGACAACAATGGCTCGGTTGTTCCGAGCGGTGTTTATCTGTATCGGATTACAGCAGGCAAGGAGAAAGCAACGGGAACGGTGGTCGTCGCCAGATGATGAAGAAACTCCTCATCGCGTTTACACTCTTCGCGTCATTCCTGACGCCGCGGAGTTTTGCGGCCTTTGAAGACAAAGGCACGGGCGCGCGCGCGACGGCTCTTGGCGACACCTACGTTGCAGTGGGTAATGACGTGCTTTCTCTCGCCTACAACCCAGCCGGACTCGCTCGCGTGCAGCAAAAAGAAATGACGTCGGAATACGCCAAACTCTTCGCCGGACTCTCCGACGGATCCAGCCTTTCGCAATCCTATCTGGCGTATGGCCAGCCCATCCAATGGGGCGGAACGCTTGCGATCAGCTGGAAGCAGTTCACGTTGGATGATCTCTATAAAGAACGAACGCTCTCCTTAGGTTACGGCGAGTGGCTCACGCCGAAGATTGCTGTCGGTGGGGCGCTAAAGCAGCTCTATCATGAGTTCGGCGTGCCCAACATGATCGTCGATAACAACGGTAACGTGACCTCGGGTCGGCCGAACTTCTTCGCACAATACGGCAACTCGAACACGGCTTATTCGGTGGACTTGGGAGTTCAGTATCTCTGGACGGATCGCAACACGATCGGCATTTCGATTCAAGACATCAATGAGCCTAACATCGCGTTGTCTTCCCAGGATCATGAAAAAGTCGCTCGCACCTATCGTTTTGGAATCGACCACAAGTATTCGCGCCATACGACGTTTGCGGGCGCCTTACAATCTCGCCAATATTTGGCGGGCCAGCGCGACACGATCCTCACGGGATCGGCCGAGCGCCATTGGGACCTCGATGACGGTGACCAAGTGACCTTGCGCGGATCCTTGGCCAACGGTAGCCGAGAATTCCGTCAACTCGCCATGGGCGGCGGCTACCGCTTACTCCAATTCCAATTCGATTACGCGTTTGTCTTCAACTTGGGAGGAATTACCTTAGGCGACACGAGCGGCACACACCGAATCTCCTTAACTTATCGGTTTGGATCCATTGGGACCGCGACAAAAGCGGCAAAGGCTAAAAAGCAGAAACAAATGCCGCAAGGCTATGAGCCAGCGGTCCACGAAATCGACGAAAGGGTGTCCCCTGAGCCGGAGACAAGATTCCCTGAAACCAAGAAGCGCAAGAGCTCGCCGCGTTCAGCCGATATCACGGTTACGCCGGAGGATATTGATGAATCTGGGGCCGTGCCGCGATCGGCTGAAATCTCAATTGATGCGATATTTGATACAGATTACGATGGCATCCCGGACGATCGTGACCTCTGCCCAGACACCGCGCCGGGCGCCGTCGTGGATGCCAATGGCTGTGCTGAATCCCAGCGTGACCACCATGGCAACCCACTTCCTAGGAGGGTCAAAATCGATATTATCCCTTTAGACCAAATTGAAAATGGGCACTAATAAACCCTTGAGAGCGCTCAAATCTCCTGGTAGGACAGAGTGGACCATTTTGTGAAACGCACTATTGATAAAGGAAGAAGGCACTTCCGTTACGTTCCGGGCACGAAACCCGGCCGGAAGAAGCCTGCTGCCCAAGGCAAACTTTCTCAAAGCCTTTGGCGATCTTTGGAACGATTGAACACCATGGGATTAAGGATGGCCGGATTTCTGCATCAGTTTAAAACCCCATTGCACATCATCCAATCGCAAACCGAATTTTTATTGGATGATCCATCGCTCTCACCACAGATTCGCCAATCCTTGGAAATGATTAAGCAGAATGCCGGACGCCTCACAGTTCAAACGCGCAGCATGATGGAAGCATCGCGCGGAACGCGACAAGGCGTTCAGGTCGTTCCTGTCGAGCGTGTTATCGAAGAAATTTGCCATTCAGCTCAAGTGGATTGTCGAAAACAAAAAATTGAACTCGAAAAAGACATTGAGGTGACGTCTCCGATTCGCATGGATACCGTCGCACTGGAAGGCGCGCTACATAACTTGGTGAACAATGCGATCGAAGCTATGCCCGAAGGCGGTGTGCTCAAAATCAAAACGTTCGAGTCCTCCGATCTCCATCACGTCGGGGTCGAAATTCAAGACAACGGCGCGGGCATGAGTAAAGATGATTTGGCTCGGATTCGCAAACCCTTTCAAACCACAAAAAGCCAAGGCACAGGCCTCGGCGTCTACATCACCCGCCACATTCTCCGTCGACATCATGCGAAGGTTCGCTGGGAAAGTAAGCCCGGAGAAGGGACGAAGGTGACGGTGCTGTTCCCGGTGGTGAAATCATGATGAAGCGCATGGCCAGTGTGGCGATGGCATTCTTGATTTCGTGCATTTCCATGGCTGATGCCGCAAGAATTCCGCAATGGCTCCGAATCAAAGGCCGTTTCACTGATAGCACGGTGCCTCTCACAGACAATTTGCCAGTTCGATTCAGCATTTGGGATGTGCCCGACGGCTATGGCAATCTGATGTGGGAAGACATTCAAAACGTTGCGATTCAAAACGATACCTTTCAGGTCGTTCTCGGCCGAGCCAAATCACTACCGCCGAACGTGTTCAGTGGAGGGGATCGTTGGGTTGAATTGCAGATTGGCAATGATGCTCCGATGCGCCCACGCCATCGAATTCCCTATCAATATATTCAGGCGCAAGTTGCAGCCGTTCAAGCTGCTCCCGCTCCAGTCCCTGTGGCACTGCCTCCTCCCGTCGTGGTTCCTCCGCCACCGGCGCCCGTTGTCGTTCCTGTGCCAGAGGCACCCTCAGTAGCCGATCAAGAACGGCGTGCCCTCGAAATCCAAATCGAGAAATATAAAGAAAGTGCACCAGTGCCTGAACCGGTGAAACCCGCGAAACGCAAACATATCGTCGTTCGCGCCATCGATAGCAATGGCACGTTGGGTCCAACCTATGACGTCCAACCGGGCGACACGCTGAAAAGTATCGCGCAAAAACTCTATGGCAACGCCGAGCTCTGGTACGACCTTTACTATTTAAACCGCGACCGACTCGGACCGATGGGTCATCTTTTCACCGGCCAGATTTTGGTCCTCCCAGCACAAAAATCTAGTGAAGGCATGCGGCAATGAGCGAAGAACAGCCTTTTAACGAGCAAGAGATTTCCGATCTCGATACCGCGCGCCTGGCGTTACGCGGCGCGGTCTCGACTCTTCGCACGCTTCAAGATTTAGTCTCCACGCTTAAGGCCGACAATCAGGAACTCACCGTCCGCGAAAAAGCCTGGAAAGCGCGTGTCGAGACCATGGAATCCCGGCTTTCAGAAATTCACGCCAAATGGCAGGAAAGCCAGACGCTCCTTCAAGACTATAAGCAGGAAATCGCTTCTCAGTTGCGCAGTGAAATCGTCATGGAAGAGCAGGAGAAATGGCGCGCGCAAATCGAGCAAGTGCAAGGCACGCTTCTGGAATGGCAAAAATCCCGCGAGATTCGGGAAGCCGAGCTCGCGCGAACTAAAGAAATGTTGGGCGAGCGCGACCAAGAGGTGCGCCGCTTCCAGCAAGAAAAAATAGCTTTTGAACATAAAACACAGATGGAGATTGCATCGCTTCTGGAAAAATCTCGCCAGGCATTGAAGGACTCCGTCTCAGACGCGATTGAAGAAAAAAATCAAGAAATCCGGGAAGTGAAATCGCAGTGGTTGCATGAAACCGAAGATTTAAAAGATTCCCTGCACCGCGTCGAGATCGAGATCAAGCTGAAGGAAGAATCCATTCAGAAGGATTATCACCAGCGCCGCCGTGAGCTTGAATCGTTGTGGCGCCAGCGCGAAGAAGAAGCCTGGAAACAATCCGAGGACATCCGCAACCAAACCGAAGGCGCGCTCCAAATCCAACTTCAAGAGCGTTTAGCCGCGCTAGCTCAAGAGCGCGAAGAGCA